>NZ_NRQV01000002.1:0-292553 GCF_004119505.1 Flavobacterium sp. YO64
TTTTTTCTGAAAGTAAAGCATCAAATTCTTCGATGATTAATTCTCCATTTTCATTCATCGGAATTACTTTCAAAACAGCACCAGTTTTTTCACATAACATTTGCCAAGGCACAATATTACTGTGATGTTCTAGTGAAGAAACAATTACTTCGTCGCCAGGTTTCAAGATTGAAGCAAAACCATTTGTAACTAAGTTAATTCCGTGTGTAGTTCCCGAAGTAAAAAGTACTTCGTGAGCGTGTTTTGCATTTATATGGTCTTTTACTTTGCCACGAGAAATCTCGTAAGCATCAGTAGCTAATTGGCTTAAAGTGTGAACGCCACGGTGAATATTGGCATTAATTTCTTGATAATATTTTACTTCGGCATCAATCACAATTTGTGGTTTTTGCGAAGTAGCTCCGTTGTCGAAATATACTAATGGCTTTCCGTTTACAGTTTGCGAAAGTATCGGGAAATCAGCTCTTATTTTTTGGATATCTAGCATGTCTTATTTAGAAAAAATCTATTTACAAAAGTACTAAAACTAAATTTGTTTATACAGCAATTCTATAATTTCCTTTTATAGCGCCATTGTCAGCTGTTGTAAATATTGATTCCGTAAAAAATAATTCTATTTTTTGAATTATCCGAAACAGATTTGTAAATTGAGTTCTAAAATCGTGAGCATAAATTATTTATATTGCAATAAAAATATCTAAATAGTCATGAAAAAGTTTCTCAAAGTATTTCTGCTTGTTTTGGTTCTTGCCTTTTTGTATTTCGGATTTACAACTTATCCGAAACTTGATTTGATTTCTGGTTTCTCGGCAAAAAGTGTCGCATCAGGGCATTTTATCGATAATCGTCCATTGGATTTAATTGAAAAAACAGACAATGATATCGATATGATTGATTTGGCTAAAAATTCAATAGATGATGCTGGAAAATTTGCAGTTTCATCTGTTTATGGATTGAAAGAAAGAAAAGCAATTTACAGAGAAGGTTTGGGAGCTTTATTAATTAATGATGATTTTGATATTTCGAAACCGTATTTGCTCCCAAAAAGAACAAAATTAGTTAATGATTTGCCTTTTCCGTACGGAAATAATGAACCAAAAGATTCTGCTTTTGCAAATGTCGACTATGCAAAATTAAAGAAAGCCGTTGATGATTCTTTTGATAAAAATGGCGGGAAAAAGAAAAGAACACGCGCTGTTGTTGTTTTATATAAAGACAAATTAATTGCCGAAAAATATGATACAGGTTTTAATAAAGACAGTAAAATTCTGGGTTGGTCGATGACAAAAAGTATCACAAGTTCAGCTTTTGGAGTTTTAGCCAAACAAGGAAAAATTGATATTTATAAACCAGCGCCAATCAAAGAATGGCAAAATGATGAGCGTAAAAACATTACTGTAAACGATTTGCTTCATATGAATTCTGGTTTAGAATGGGAAGAGAATTACAGTACAATTTGTGATGCAACGCAAATGCTTTTCCAATCTGAAGATATGGGAAAAGTACAAATGGATAAATCAGCTAAATTTAAACCAAACACACATTGGTATTATTCATCAGGAACAACAAATTTATTATCCAGAATTTTAAGAAGCCAATTTAAAACACAACAAGAATACCTTGATTTTTGGTACAGCGCTGTAATCGACAAAATCGGAATGAATTCGATGATTGTCGAACAAGATATGTCTGGAACTTTTGTAGGGTCGTCTTACGGATGGGCAACGTCAAGAGACTGGTCAAAATTCGGATTATTATATCTTCATAAAGGAAACTGGAACGGAGAACAAATTCTAGATGAAAGCTGGGTAAAATATACCGCAACGCCAACGAATACTTCTGAAGGGAAATACGGAGCTCAATTTTGGCTGAATGCTGGAGGAAAATTTCCAGATGTTCCTCGCGATATGTTTTATTGCAGTGGATATCAAGGACAAATGGTGGCGATCATTCCGTCTTTAGATATGGTTATTGTGAGAATGGGAGTGAAGGAGGAAGAACCTGGGTTTGATTTTAATGAGTTTTTGCAAGGGATAATTTCTTCTGTAAAAAGATAAGTTTTATAATGAAAAATTATTTGTTACCCATTTGTATGATATTTTTTGGTTGGCTTCTTGCAGGTTTTGGATTTGCTACAACATTGGGGTATCCAATAAGTACAATTTCTTTTTGTCTCGGATTAAGTCTGGCTTTTTTTGGATTTATATTATTTGTTCTTAGAGTAAAAAAATAATATTTAACTGCAAAGACGCCAAGTAAAAAGCGCAAAGTTCGCAAAGTTTTGTAATAAACCTTTGCGAACTTTGCGTAATCTTTGTGTCTTTGCGGTAAAACCTGACTACAAATCAAATCCTAAATTCACGCCTAATTTCGTAGCAATGATTTTAGTAATTCTTTGTTTTAATTCTGGTATTTTAATGCTCTCGATAACGGCATTTGAGAATGCGTACATCAATAAAGCTTTTGCTTCTTTTTGTGGAATTCCACGAGACTGCATGTAGAACATTGCTGTTTCATCAAGCTGTCCAACTGTGCAACCGTGAGAACATTTTACATCATCAGCAAAAATCTCTAATTGTGGTTTTGCGTTGATTGTTGCTTTGTCGCTCAATAAAATGTTATTGCTTTTTTGGAAAGCATTTGTTTTTTGAGCTTCTTTTTCTACCAAAACTTTTCCGTTGAAAACGCCTGTTGAGCGATCAGAGAAAATTCCTTTATAATCCTGGAAACTCTCGCAGTTTGGCGTTGCGTGGTTTACCAAAGTATAATGATCAACGTGTTGTTTATCGTTTAAGATCGAAATTCCGTTTAACGTACTTGTCAATCTTTCACCAAAGTGATAAAAATTCAAGTTGTTACGAGTCAAATTTCCACCAAAAGAGAAAGTGTGTACATAAGCATGACTTTCCTGTTGTTGCGAAACGTAAGTGTTGTCAATTAAATTTGCTTCACTATTATCGTTTTGAATTTTATAGTAATCAACAATTGCACGTTTTTGAGCAAAAATCTCTGTAACAGCATTTGTTAAAACAGGATTTTCATTCAAACTTTGGTGACGCTCAATAATTTGAACATGTGAATTTTCACCCACAATAATCAAATTTCTAGGCTGAACCATTAAAGCTGCTTCGCTTCCAGTTGAGAAATACATAATCTCAATTGGTTTATCGGCTACTTTTTTCTTCGGAATATTGATAAACGCACCTTCCATTGCAAAAGCGGTATTCAATGAAGTTAAACTGTCATCTTTACTCGCAATTTGATTAAAGTAGGTATCAATAATCATTTTATATTTTGGTTTGGTTAATGCTGATGACATTAAGCAAACATCGATTCCGTCATGTGTTGTAGAAGACAAATGCGAACTAAATACGCCATCGACAAATACTAATTTATAAGTGTCAATTTCGTGTAAAAAGTATTTTTTTACCTGACTGAATTCGATTGCATTTTCCTGTTTTGGAAAAACCGAAAAGTCATTTTTTAAGATGGCATTTAGCGATGTATATTTCCAAGCTTCTTCTTTTTTGGTTGGGAAACCTTTATTTTCGAAGTTTTTTAAAGCATTTGTGCGTATGTCATGTAAATCTGAATGTACATCGACACGCTCTTCAAAAGCCATAAAAGACGATACTAATTTTTCTTTTAAATCCATTGTTCTTTTGTTTCCTTCGGTGTTTCAGGTTTTAAGTTTCAGGTTGCCTATTGAAACTTATTCCCCTTGAAATCTTTTTTATTTAGGTAAGTGATAAAGTTTTTTAGTTTACCGCTTAAATTTTCATAATCCTTTTTTAAAGCTTCGAACTTTTCTTCTGAAATGTATTCAAAATCAAAAACGCGATATAATTGAGATCTTGTTTCTCCGGCTGAACCTTTGGCAATCGATAAAAATTGTCGAAACTCTAAATTTCCATCTCTTTCAAAACCTTCTGCAATATTGTCCATTACAGAACCCGAAGAATCTTTTATTTGATTTTTAAATCTGAGATCTGATCTTAACTCTGTATGAACTGCAATAAGATGAATTTCTTTTGCTAATCGTCGAGCTTCTTTCCAAATTTCTAAATCCTCAAATCGTGTTATTGTTGCCATAATTTCTGCCTCTCTATTTTTAAGTTTAAACTTACAAATTGTAAATTAACTTGAAACTAAAAAAACATGAAACCTGAAACAAGTTTTAGTTCTCTGCTTTGATCCAGTCGTATCCTTTTTCTTCTAATTCGTAAGCCAATTCTTTTCCTCCAGATTTCACGATTCTTCCGTTGTAAAGAACGTGAACGAAATCAGGAACGATATAATCTAGCAAACGTTGGTAGTGCGTGATAACGATAATTGCGTTTTTCTCGCTTTTTAATTTGTTCACTCCATTCGCTACAATTCTTAAAGCATCGATATCAAGACCAGAATCGGTTTCGTCAAGGATAGCTAATTTTGGCTCCAACATTGCCATTTGGAAAATTTCGTTTCTTTTTTTCTCTCCTCCTGAAAAACCTTCGTTTAGGGAACGAGATAAAAATTTACGGTCAATTTCTAATAATTCAGATTTCTCACGAATCACTTTCAACATTTCGTTTGCCGGCATTTCTTCCTGACCGTTTGCTTTACGAGTTTCGTTGATTGCAGTTTTCATAAAGTTAGTTACACTAACTCCAGGAATTTCTACAGGGTATTGAAACGAAAGGAAAACTCCTTTGTGTGCTCTTTCTTCTGGAGCTAAATCTGCAAGATCTTCTCCGTCAAGGAAAACTTCTCCGTCAGTAACTTCGTAGTTTTCGTTTCCTGCAATAACTGCAGAAAGTGTACTTTTTCCAGAACCGTTTGGTCCCATGATAGCGTGTACTTCGCCAGCTTTAACTTCTATATTAATTCCTTTTAGGATTTCTTTATCACCAATTGAGGCGTGAAGGTTTTTTATTGATAACATTGTTTTTTATTTTATATAAATGTCAATTCTATTTTTGTTGTTTGGTTTAGGATATTGGCATTAAAATGCGCGTGTCCTAAATATTCCATGCCTAAATAATCGGCTGTTTTTTTAAACGGAATGTAAAAACTATCTTCGATTTCATTATCGTGTGAATTTGATATCACGCCAATTTTTTTTCCTCTAAGTTTTCTTCCAGTTTCTTTTTCAATTCGGATTAAATCAGAAAACCGATCAAAAAAGACCTTCATAATTCCGCTCATATTATACCAATAAATCGGCGTTGCAAAAATGAAAGTATCATGATTTTCGATAATCTTTTTAATCAAAGGCAAAAAATCATCTTCTATATTTTTGCTTTCGTAATCATAATAAGAAATATTATAATCACTTAGATTTACTACGTCAATATTATATTCTTTCGAAATTTCATCTATAATTTTGGTTGTATTTCCATTTTTTCGGGAAGAACCTAAAATGATGACTTTTTTATTTTCCATCTTGAAATTATCCTACAGAACCTTCTAAAGAAATCTCCAATAATTTTTGCGCTTCAACTGCAAATTCCATTGGCAATTTGTTCAATACATCTTTACTGAAACCGTTTACAATTAAGGCAATCGCTTTTTCAGTCGGGATACCTCTTTGGTTGCAATAAAAAACTTGATCTTCTCCAATTTTACTTGTCGTTGCTTCGTGCTCAATTTTAGCCGATGGATTTTTACTTTCGATATACGGGAAAGTATGTGCTCCACAATTGTTACCCATTAATAATGAGTCACATTGTGAAAAGTTTCTTGCATTCTCAGCTCTTGGAGAGATTTGCACTAAACCACGGTAACTGTTTTGTGATTTACCCGCCGAAATACCTTTAGAAATAATAGTCGATTTAGTGTTTTTTCCTAAATGGATCATTTTAGTTCCGGTATCTGCTTGTTGGTAATTATTGGTAACAGCGATAGAATAAAATTCTCCTACCGAGTTGTCTCCTTTAAGTACACAAGATGGGTATTTCCAAGTTACAGCAGAACCTGTTTCTACTTGTGTCCAAGAAATTTTAGCGTTTGTTTCGCATAAACCTCTTTTTGTAACGAAGTTGTAAACCCCACCTTTTCCTTCTTTGTTTCCAGGGAACCAGTTTTGAACGGTAGAATACTTAATTTCAGCATCATCCAAAGCGATTAACTCAACTACAGCAGCGTGTAATTGGTTTTCATCACGGCTTGGAGCAGTACATCCTTCAAGGTAAGAAACGTAACTTCCCGCATCAGCAATAACAAGTGTTCTTTCGAATTGTCCTGTTCCTGCTTGATTGATTCTAAAATAAGTTGAAAGTTCCATTGGGCAGCGAACGCCTTTCGGAATATAACAGAAACTTCCGTCAGAGAAAACTGCTGAGTTTAATGCTGCATAAAAGTTGTCTTTTTGAGGTACAACAGTTCCTAAATATTTTTTCACTAATTCAGGATGTTCTTTGATAGCTTCAGAAATTGGACAGAAAATAATTCCTTTTTCAGCCAAAGTTTTCTTGAAAGTTGTAGCTACCGAAACAGAATCGACAACAATATCCATAGCGACATTGTTCATCATTTTTTGTTCATCAACAGAAATTCCTAGTTTTTTGTACATCTCTAATAATTCCGGATCAACATCGTCCAAAGTTTTGTTAGGATCTACTTGTTTTGGAGCTGAATAATAAGAAATCGCCTGAAAATCTGGTTTTTCGTAACGAACATTTGCCCATTCTGGCTCAATCATTTCTTTCCAAGCACGAAAAGCCTCAATGCGCCATTCGGTCATCCATTCAGGTTCTTCTTTTTTAAGCGAAATAGCTCTTACAATTTCTTCGTTTAAGCCAATAGGAAAGGTTTCAGATTCTATATTAGTATAAAATCCGTATTCATATTCTTTAGTTTCGAGTTCGATTTTTAAATCGTCTTCAGTGTATTTGCTCATTATATTTTTATTGTCTAAAAGATTGAAAGTCTAAAGTTTGAAAGTCAATCGAAGTCTTTACGACTTTACGACTTTCTACTTTTAACTAAAGAGAAAATGATTCTCCGCAGCCGCAGGTTCTGCTAGCATTTGGATTGTTGAAAACAAATCCTTTTCCGTTTAATCCGCCTGAAAATTCTAGAATTGTTCCGGCTAAATATAGAAATGATTTTTTTTCAACTGCTATTTGTATGTCATTATCTACGAATACTTTATCATCGTCGCCTTTGGTTTTGTCAAATTTTAAATCATAAGACAAACCAGAGCATCCACCACTTTTTACGCCTACTCTTACATAGTCGTTTGCGGCGTCAAAACCATCATCAGTCATCAAATCGATGATTTTCTTTTTGGCTGTATCAGAAACCTTTATCATTGTTTATGGTATTTGTTTTTAAAAGATCATTTAAAATCGCATCTAAATAGTAATCAAAATATTACATTAAATAAAATGCCAATTTCTCTGTTCAAATGAAATTGTCTGCAAAGATACGACTTAAAAACCTTTTTCCATAGCGGTTCACATTATTATAACAAATGTTAAAATAGATAGAATTTATTTTGCTGAAAACGGAGCAAAAATGTATCTCTTTTTTTTTACAGTGATTGAATTCATTGAACGAAAAGTTTGATGATTTTTGAAAGTTTTTACGATTCTCTTATTTTAATGGCAAATAAAACTAAAAACCGTATTTGTACTTACTACAACTGCTATTATATTGTTATTTTTGCAATAAATTGTGAGTAATTATGAAAAAACAGTATATGAATAAGTGGGTAAAAGCACTTTTTGCAGTATTTTTTGTTTTTGGAATAGGAGCTACATTCTTTATTTTTAGCAGTGAATTAAAGGAAAGTACTAAAGATGACGTGTCTCCTTCGATTAAAAATAATCTTGCAGAGCCAAGTAAGGAATCTACAGCACAAAAAAACATTATAGATTCTTTGAATGTTTTAAAACAGCAATATGATTTGGCGATTTTAGAAAAGACTTCATTATCGCAGCAATTGGAGCTTGAACGAAAAAATGTCGAAAACTTAATGGAGATTATTAAAGCTTCAAAAAATCCTTCGATTACTCAGATTCAAATTTATAGAAAACAACTTTTAGATTTAAAAACAACACTAGAATCTAAAGGTTTAGAGATTAAAAGCCTCAAATCTCAAAACCAAAATCTGCTTACCGAAATTGAGTCTCAAAATGTTGTAATGTATCAGCAAAAGGCACAAAACGACACTTTGATTTTGAAGCAAAAAAAATTAGAATCGACAATAAAGGACGCTTCAAGATTATCATCAAATAATTTTAAGGTTATTGCATTAAGAGAGAATAGCTCCGGAAAGGAACTGGAAACTGAAAAAGCGAGACACACAAAAAAACTCAAAGTCAGCTTTTCGATCAATGGAAATTCAGTGGCTAAAACAGGAAAAAAGATTTTTTATATTCAAGTTTTAGATCAAAAAAATACAGTTTTAGGAGAAGATAAATTAATTGAATTCGGAAATGATAAAGCTTTGGTTTACAGTTTTATTGTAGCGGTAGATTTTCAAGGAAAACCTGTCAATGTTTACGGCATTTTAAATGCTGATGAAAATGATTTTAAAAAAGGAACTTATTTTGTTAACTTTTTTGATAAACAAGAAATCATGGGAAGCACTTCGATTACTTTAGAATAAGGGGGTAGGAGTTTTTAATTAGAATTTGTAGTATATAGGAAATTGATTTCCTAGCTTTGTTTTCTTATTAGAAATTTATACTCATGAAACTTTACCCAATAGAATCAGGAAATTTTAAGTTAGACGGCGGGGCAATGTTTGGTGTTGTGCCAAAAACAATTTGGAATAAAACCAATCCTGCAGATGATAATAATCTTATCGATATAGCCGCACGTTGTTTGTTGATTGAAGATGGAAGTCGTTTGATTTTAATTGATACTGGAATGGGGAATAAACAATCAGAAAAGTTTTTTGGTTATTACTCACTTTGGGGATCTCATTCGATTGATAAATCTTTGGCAAAATATGGTTTCCATAGAGATGATATTACCGATGTTTTTATGACGCATTTGCATTTTGATCATTGTGGAGGAAGTGTTCAGTGGAATTCTGATAAAACTTTTTATGAGCCGGCTTTTAAAAATGCAAAGTTTTGGACAAATGAAAATCATTGGGAATGGGCTACAAAACCAAATGCTCGTGAAAAAGCTTCTTTTCTTTCGGAAAATATTTTACCAATGCAGGAAAGCGGTCAGTTGAATTTTATAAAACGTCCTGAAAGTGATTTTGCATTTTCTGAAGAAATGAATTTTGGGATTTATTATGTTGATGGACATACCGAAAAACAGATGATTCCGCACATTCAATATCAGGATAAAACCATCGTTTTTTGTGCAGATTTATTGGCTACCGCTGGACATATTCCGTTACCATATGTAATGGGTTACGATACACGACCATTATTGACAATGCCTGAAAAATCAAAATTTTTGAATGGAGCAGCAGATAATAATTATTATTTGTTTTTGGAACACGACGCGCATAATCAAATTATAACGGTTGAACATACTGAGAAAGGTGTGCGGCTGAAAGACGTTTTTGCGTGCGAAGAGATTCTTTAATATGAATTTTAAAACATAAAAAATCCCGTTTTCATTTTATTGAAAACGGGATTTTTAGTTTAACTAATTGTAATTATTTAAGGTTTAGTTGGTTTTAAATTTCCAAACCTGACCAACAGTTTCACCTCCTTTGTTGTCTTTTACGACAACTTTCCAGAAGTATTCTTTTGCAGCTTCTAATGTAACATCAAATGATGAAGCGCTTGTGTTCTCGGTAACTTTTGCTGTTGGAGGATTTGTTGTTCCAAAATACACATCGTAAGTTAGAATATCATTTGCATCAACATCAGATGCCTTCCATTTTAAAGAAGCTGTTGCCGTGCTTAAAGCAGAATTTATTGCTGGCTGAACTAATTCTGGAGCAAATGGTAAATGATTTACAACAGCAGTTCCTGCAGTATAAAATTTGAAAGTTGCAGAGTAAGCACTAGATAAACCTTTGCTGTCTGCTGCTTGTACTCTCCAATAATATGCTGTATTTTTCTCTAACGAAAGAGAAGAGCTAACGGTTGAGTTGTTAAGCGTATTAACAATTTGAGTAAATCCGTTATCTTTTGCAACTTGAATTTGGTATACAATAGGATCTTTTTCAGTATCAGTAGATTGATTCCATTGTAAAGAAACAGTATTGTCTAAACATAATTTACCGTCAGTTGGAGATACTAATACTGGAACTGTAGGCGCCGTATTTGTAACTGGAGGAGTAACAGGATCGTCTCCGCCCCCGCCTCCGCATGCAGCAAACAAAAAACTAATGATTGATAGGTATATAAAATTCTTCATTTTTATTTTTTTATAATTTTAATGTATTCTGGAGTTTCTAAATAGATTTTTGCTGCATAAATTCCCGAAGCTTGATTTTCAAGACTTAACTGCGCTTTTCCATTTTCGATAGAATATGTTTTAGTCGAAACTAATTGTCCAGCAAAATTGTACAATTCGATTTTAACTTCTTTTTGACCAGTTGGAATTTCAATTTCAAAACTTCCAGAAGTTGGATTTGGGTAAGCAGATAATGTTCCTAAAAGATCCATTGTGGCTACTTTTTTAGAAAAAATACCTTCGCAAGCTTTAGCAGTTGCTACTTCAATTAAACCGCCTTTTTCTAAACTTAAATTAAAGTTAGAATCTGTTGTTTGAAATTGTTGAGTTCCATCAACAAACACGGTAAAAGGAGCTGTTCCTTCAGTAATTTCTACGGCTACATTTTTAGAAGTTACGCTTGATTTTCCTGCAATGTTTGCGGCTTTTGGAATAGTTACGGTAAAGTTTTGTTCGAAAATCATTTCCGGAATAGTGATCTTGATTTTGTAAGTTCCAGGAGTTAAACTAGTAACTTTTAAACTGTTGTTTGTAAAAGTGTACGATTTGTCATTTATTGCTGCTGTATATGCAAATGAATTTTTACCAACAATACTAATCTCGCCATTATTTTCTCCTGTACAAGATTCTCCTTTAGTTTCAACAGTAAAATTGTTTGCAGGTAAATTTAGTTCTCCTGTACATTCTGTATTGTAAGTTGCAATTGCATCTTTTTTAGAAGGCCAATTTGCAGTTGCATAGTTAACATCATCAACTTGAATACAATATAGTTTTGGGTTTGAAAAAAATGAAACATAATTGTTGTTTAATAATGTATTTTTTCCATTTTTAAGGTTTAAGCTCGTTAATTGATTTGAGTTTACCGTCAAACTGGTTAATAGAGGGTTTTTTGAGACATCGATTGTTACAATTTTATTCTCGTTAACCTCAAGACCATTTAGGAAAACATTATTTGAAACATCAATAGCTGTTAATTGACATTTTTTAGTATTTAAATAAGTTAGCGCTTTATTCTGAGAAACATCTAAAGTTGTTAATTCATTTGAAAAAGCACTTAGACTAGTTAAAGCAGTATTTTTAGAAGTATTTAAAGCTGTTATTTTGTTTGCGTAAACACTTAGTTCTTTTAAGGCTGAATTGGCAGTTACATCAATAGTTGTAATTTGATTTGAACCAACCTCTAATCGAGTTAATGCTGTATTTTTAGACACATTAATTTCGGTTAATTTGTTATTATCAGCAATTAAAGTTTGTAAAGCTAAATTGTTTGAAACATTTAATTCCGTTAGTTTATTAGCGCCGCAATTTAGAGATTCTAAAGCCGTATTTTTAGAAAGATCTAATGTTGTAATTTGATTATCTGCGATGTCTAAAAGTTTTAATTTTAGGTTTCTGGAAACATCTATTTTAGTAAGAGCACCATGATAACAATAAAGACTTTCTAATGATTTAAAATCTTCAATTCCTGTTAAGTCTGTTGTTTTATTCGTTAAGTCAGTAGCTGATAATGATTTAATATTTTCAATTTTTGAAGTCAAAACTTTTCCGTCAATTTCTCCAGAATCATAACCTTGAGCGATTAATCTTCTTTCAAAGTTTGGATCAGGAATTAAAGTGTATTGCAAGTTTGGCGCACATGGCTCAGATGAATAGCTTGCAGTTGCGTCTTTAGCAATCCATTTTTCTGTAGAGAAAGCAGCATCGTCAACCTGAATACAACGCAAGTTCGGATTTTCAGTAAAGTTTCCAAAAATCATGTTTTGCATATTAGCATTGTTGCCATTCTTTAGGTTTAAGGTATATAAATTGTTACCAGCACAATCAAATTCCTTTAACTTTATATTTTTAGAAACATCTAAATCTCTCAATTTATTAAAACTAACGCTTAAAGTAGTAAGGTTAGTGAAATAAGACAAATCAAGAGTTGCGAACTCATTATGGCTGATGTTTAGATTGGTTAATGAAGTACTTGCTCTAAAAAACGAAGTGCTTAGTTTGTTTTTACTGATATTTAAACTTGTCAGAGATTTGTATTTTAGTGCATCAAAAACAGTCAATTGGTTGTTACTGCAGTCTAAAGATGTTAATGAAGAGAAATCTTGTAATCCTGTTAAATCAGTAATCTCACTATTTGAGATGTTTAAGCTGGTTAGATATACAATATTCATTGTAGCAACTTTTCCATTTTTTCCATCCTTGTCGATACCAAGACTTATAAGTTTCGCTTCAAATTTTGGATCTGGAATCAATGTGTAAGGTACTGTAACAGGGCAAACTTCTGTTGAAAAAACAGCAGCTTCATCTTTTTTGCTTTTCCAATTCGTGTTAGAGTATGCAACATCATCAACTTGAATACAGGTTAAATCAGGATTGGCTGTAAAATTTAGATTAGTTAATAAAGTATTTGCCCCATTTTTGATGTTAAGGTTTGCCAATTTATTTCCAGAAATAGAAATCGAAGTTAATTTTGGATTTTTTGATAAATCTAATGCTCTAAGTTGGTTTTCATAGGCGTTAAATTCAGCCAATTCTGTGTTTTTTGACAGATCTAAAGAGATTAATTCTCCACGATATACGCTAAGACGAATTAATTTAGTGTTTTGACTTAAATCTAACGTTTTTAGTTTGTTGTCTGGGATGTCCAGAGACGTTAAATTAACATTTTTTGAAAGATTTAAAGTTGTGAACGGTGAGAAGCCTAAACGTAAAGTAGTTAAATTAACATTTTTTGAAAGATCAATATTCTGAATAGAATTTGCATAGGCCGATAAATAAGTTAAAGCTTGATTTTTTGAAACATCCAAGGTTGTTAAAGGATTGTTAGAAACATCTAACTGAATTAAAGATGTAAAATCTTCAATACCTTTTAAGTCTTTAATATTTTTGTTTGCTAACTCATTCATGTATTTAACTTGTGAGATATTTTCTGTTTTAACTTTTCCGTTTTTACCATCTCGGTCGATTTTTTGAGCAATAAGAAAATCTTCAAAATTTGAATCCGGAATAAGTGTATAAACCTCGCAATCTAAATTAAAACTTGCCTTTGGGTCTTTGGTAACACTCCAATTTTGTGTAGCGGCAATATCGGCAACCTTAATACAAGTTAAAGTGCTGTTATTAACTGCATTTAAAGTTTTCAATGCGCTGTTTTTTGACAAATCAACTTTAGTAATTAAATTGTTAGAGATGTTTAATGTTTGCAAAGCAGTAAAACCTTCAAGACCAGTAAAATTTTTAATCGAGCTGTTCGATACGTCTAATGATGTAATAGTGTTGATGCTAGAGTTTAAAACGGCACCATTTCTGCCATCAGTATCGATTCCAAGACTGATTAATTTGTCTTCAAATGCTAAGTCGGCAATGGTGGTTGCAAGACCACAATTCAATGCATTAAAATTCACTTCTGGATCTTTTATTTCAGACCAGTTAATATTAGAATACTCAATATTGTCAACTTGAATACAGCTTAAGTTCGAGTTTCCTTTAAAATTTGGGTAATACGTTGAACCAGATCTTCCTTCCATATTTGTAAAATAAACCCCAACATTTTTTACAAAGTTTGAGTTGTTTCCATTCTGTAAATTTAGATTTGTCAAATTGTTATTTCCAGCGTCTAGAAAAGTCAAAGCCGTATTCTTGCTTAAATCTAATGAAGGTATTTGATTTGAAGAACAGCTTAAGGTTTTTAGTAGTTTGTTATTGCTAACCTCAAGGGCAGTTAATTTATTACCGCCAATTAACGCTGCTTCTAATGCTGTATTTTTAGACAAGTCTAAAGAGCTTAAGCTACTAGCTTGTATTTTCAACATTTTTAATGCCGTATTTTGGCTCAAATTAAGTTCTTCCATTTTAGTTTGCCAAACGTCTAGTTCTAAAAGTTTAGTGTTTTTTGTAAGATCTAAAGTTTTTAATATACTGGCGCTTCCGTTAGCACCAGCTACTAAATACTCTAGTAAAGTATTTGAAGAAGTATCAAACGTTGTTAAGTTATTACTTACGCAACCTAAAAATGTCAATTTAGTATTTGCTTTTATATCTAAACTATTAAGGTTGTTATAGCTTACATCTAACTTTTCTAAAGCTAAATTTTTATTTAAATCTAAGGCTGTCAATTCGTTACTTGTACAACTTAAAATGGTTAAAGATGCATTTTGTGTTACATCTAAAGTTTTAATTGTATTGAAGTTTATTTTTAACACTTCTAAAGCAGTGTTTTTAGCAACATTTAGGGATTTAAGTTGGTTGCTTGAGGCACTTAACGTCTTTAAATTTAGATTGTTTGAAACCTCTAATGCCGTTAATTTGTTTCCCTGAACATTTAAATCAGTAAGAGATTTATTTGCAGATAGATCTAAAGTAGTCAAGTTGTTATTAAAGGCTAAAACTTCTGTTAACTTGGTACTTTTTGATAAATTCAAAATGCTCAATTTATTGTTGTAAACATATAAGTTGGTTAACTCTGTGTTCTTTGAAACATCTAAACTTTCAATCGTATTAGAGGTACAATCTAAATTAGTTAAAGCTGTAAAGCCTTCGATACCAGATAAGTCTTTGATATTTGCACTTGAAACATTTAAAGTTGTAACTCCTTCAATGCTTTCGGTATTTACTTTTCCATTTTTACCATCTTTATCAATACGCAGCGCAATAAGCTTATCTTCAAAGTTTGAATCTGGAATTAAAGTAAAAGTGTCACAATTTAAATTAAAACTTGCTGTTTCATCTTTAGTCGTCGCCCATTTTAAAGCTGCTTCAACATCTGTAACTTGTATGCATTTTAAAGAAGAATTATTAGAGCAATTTAAAGTATTCAAAAATTTATTTTGAGAAACATTTAATCGTTTTAATAAATTACCAGAACAATTTAATGTTGTTAAAGAAGTAAAGCCTTCAATTCCGTTAAGTTTTGTCAATGAACTATTAGAAACATCTAAAGTGGTTATTGCAGTAATACTAGAGTTTAAAACAGCCCCATTTTTGCCATCTGTGTCAATTTTTAAAGCGATCAGCTTATCTTCAAAAGCAGTATCTAAAACGGTCATCGAACCACATTCAAAAGGATAAAAATTCGAGTCAGTATCTTTAGTTGTCCATGTTGTCTTGGCATATTCTACATCATCTACTGCAATGCAATAAAGTTTTGGATTATATCGAAGATAAACGCTATTTGCTTTTAGAAGGGAGTTATTGCCATTTTTCAGGTTTAAAGTTGAAAGCTGGTTTGATTCGCAGGTTAAATAATTTAAAGCAATGTTTTTGCTTAAATCAAGACTGGTTAATTTATTGTCACGGACATACAATCTAGATAATTTCGTATTGCTCGAAAGATCAAGTGAAGTTAACTGATTGTCATAGCAATAAATTTCCTGTATGTTTATATTTTGTGATAAGTCAAGAGAGGTTAATTTATTACCTTGAATTAATAATGAATTTAGCGCTTTATTGTTAGATAAGTTTATACTGGTAAGTTGATTGTTCTCGCAGCTTAGAGTAGTTAATTGCAAGTTCTTACTAAGATTAAGACTTTTTAGTTTTCCATTACCTCCTGTTTGAGACGAATAGGTTGAACCTTTACAAAACAAACTTTGTAATGCTGTAAAGTCTTGTATTCCTGTTAAATCAGAAACCAGTGTGCCATTTACAGTAATCGTTTTTACGGTGTTAACATTCGAAGTCAAAACTTTGCCATCGACAGTTCCGGAATCAATTCCCAAAGAAATAAGAGCCTTTTCAAACTCGACATCAGGAATAAGAGTATATTGTTCCGTTCCTGCAACATAAACTTTAACATCATCAATTAGGACATCAAAAGCCTGACCGTCAAAACTAAAAGTTGAAATAGATAAATCATAAGAAAGATTAGCATCTGGTGTAAAACTAGATTCAACCTCAGTCCATGAATTATTTACAGCAAAAGAGCTTTTTGATAATGTAGTGCTGCTTCCTGTCTTTGAGATATTCAATGCTATAGGATGGCTGCCGCTATAATTATTAGTGAGATATTTATACTTAAATTTTACAGTATAAGTAACCCCCGCTTTTAATGGAACTAGATTATTAATTTTAGGGGATAGTGTTACGTACTTTAATCGGATGCTGTAATTTCCTTGAATAGCGTCAAAACTTTGGGAAAAAGAATTTTGATCTGACCAATAGGCCGGAAAATTTCCTGTCCAGCTTTCAAAGCCGCCATTCGGAACTAAGTTGGTTTGTGCGTAAATAGAAAAATTTGCCAGTAACAGCAATAAGAGTAGTTTTGTTTTCATAGATTCGGTTTAGAATTCAGTCGCGCAAGGATAACTATTTTAAACGGACTTTCCTTACGGGAAGACGTAAAGAGAAAAAGTTTTTTTTTAATATAAAGAAAGAGCATACAAACTAGAATATTTTTTCCTAATCAAATTGGGTGAAATCATTTGAAACGAAGTAGGTTAGCATGTGTTTTTATGTTTTTAAAAAATCATAACACAGTGTTAATGGTTAGTTTTTTGTAACAAAAAATCATAATTTAGTCCCATCTTTTAACTATACATTATTTTTAGATACATGAGTCATATAAAACCTCTTAAATTATCTGCTTTTGCATTACTTGTTTTAGCAGGCTGTAGTGCTACTTTGCAAGCGCAAGTTTCAACTTCAAAAGAATTCATTAAAGCGCCATTAACAGTTGTCAAAAAAGCACCAGTCAGCGAAAACGAACTAAAAAGATGGAGTCATCTTGATTTAATCAAAGATTCTATTCCAGGTATGAGTGTTGATAAGGCTTACGCTGAGCTATTACAAGGAAAAAAAGGTCAAAAAGTTATTGTAGGAATTGTAGATTCTGGTGTTGATATTGAGCACGAAGATTTACAAGGAATGATCTGGACAAACATAAAAGAAATTCCAGGAAACGGAATCGATGATGATAAAAACGGTTTCATCGACGACGTTCACGGATGGAATTTCCTTGGAAATGCTGTTCATGAAAATCTAGAAATGACACGTATCGTTAAAAAAGGCGATGATGGTTCTGCCCAATACAAAGAAGCTTTGGCTCAATATACGGAGAAGTATGAAAAAGCTTTAAAGGACAAAGAACAAGTAGATATGTTGTTAGGTTTTCATAATACAATCCAAAAAGAACTTAACAAAACAACATATAAAATAGAGGATCTAAGTACAATTACTTCAGCAAATCCAGATGTTTTGAAAAGTAAAAGGGTCATGATGCAAATATTTACCAACGCAGGTCCAACATTTGATCCAGAAGCTGATTTTGGAGAGTATAAAGAACAAGTTTACGATCAATTAAATTATAATTTGAATAAAGATTATGATGGAAGAAAAATCGTAGGAGATAATCCTGAAGACATCAAAAACAAGTATTACGGAAATAATATTGTTTTTGGTCCAGACAAAGAAAAAGCATTACATGGAACTCACGTAGCGGGAATCGTTGCGCAAGTTCGTGGTAATAATTTAGGCGGAGATGGTGTTGCTGCAAATGTTGAAATCTTAACAGTAAGAGCTGTTCCAGATGGAGATGAGTACGATAAAGATATTGCGTTAGCGATTCGTTATGCAGTTGATAATGGTGCAAAAATAATTAACGGAAGTTTTGGTAAAAGCTTCTCTCCGCATAAAAATTGGGTTTATGATGCTATTAAGTATGCAGCGAAAAAAGATGTTTTAATTGTTCATGCGGCTGGTAACGACGGTTACAATATCGATGAAAACAAAAACATCAATTATCCAAACGATTCTCAAGACAACATCAAAGAATTTGCAGATAACGTCATAACAATTGGAGCAATCAATAAAGAATACGGAGAAACTGTTGTAGCACCATTTTCAAATTTCGGAAAAATAAATGTTGACGTTTTTGCGCCGGGTGAAGAAATTTACGCAACAGTTCCCAACAATAAATACAAATATTTACAAGGAACTTCAATGGCGGCTCCAAATGCTGCTGGAGTTGCGGCATTAATTCGTTCGTATTATCCAAAACTAAAAGCATCTCAGGTAAAACATATTTTAATGGACTCTGGAGTTGCGCTTCCTTCAAAGATTATTTTAGGCGAAAATCCAAATCCAGATGAAAAACCTGTAGCAGTTTCTTCTGTTGAATCATCAAAAACAGCCAAAATGGTAAATGCTTACAACGCTTTATTGATGGCCGAAAAAATGTCGAAGAAATAAAAAATAAATAAAAACCTAATCCTATGGAAGAGCGGCAGCTCTTCCATTTTTATTGTAATTATCATGCGAAAAATTATTTTACTTTCCTTTCTGAGCTTAGGTTTAAGTCCAGCTTTTGCACAAAACGCTTCATATTGGCAGCAACACGCCGATTATAAAATGGAGGTTTCGATGGATGTTAAAAACTACCAGTACAAAGGAAAACAAGAATTGGTTTATACCAATAATTCATCAGATACCTTAAAAAAGGTATTTTATCATTTATTTTTAAACGCTTTTCAACCAGGAAGTGAGATGGACGCCCGTCTACATTTTATTAAAGATCCAGACGGAAGAATGGTAAATAAAGTAAAAGGCGCTGATGGAAAAGAAGTAAAACAAAGCCGTATTGAAACTTTAAAGCCAAATGAAATAGGGTATTTAAAAATCGCTAATTTCAAACAAGATGGTGTTTCTGCACAAACAAGAGTTTCAGGAACTATCATGGAGGTGACTTTGCCTAAACCAATTTTACCAAATTCTAAAACCATCTTTACGTTAGATTTTGACGGACAAGTTCCGGTGCAAGTTCGTCGTGCAGGAAGAAATAATACTGAAGGAGTTGAACTTTCAATGTCACAATGGTACCCAAAATTAGCCGAATTTGATTTCGAAGGATGGCATGCAGATCCTTACATCGCAAGAGAATTTCACGGAGTTTGGGGTAATTTTGATGTTAAAATTACAATTGACAAAGAGTATACTCTTGGTGCTTCAGGATATTTGCAAGACAAAAATACAATTGGTCACGGTTACGAAGATGCTGGCGTAACAGTTGTATATCCTAAAAAAACAAAAACACTAACATGGCATTTTATCGCACCAAATGTTCACGATTTTACATGGGCTGCTGATAAAGAATATACTCATGATATTGTAAAAGGACCAAACGATGTCGATTTGCATTTCTTTTACAAAAACAATCCAAAAACAACTGCAAACTGGAAACAGTTAGAGCCATTAATGGTAAAAGTTATGGATTATTATAATCATAGAGTTGGGCAGTATCCGTACAAACAATATTCATTTATTCAAGGCGGCGATGGCGGAATGGAGTATGCAATGTGTACTTTAATGTTAGGAAACGGAACTCTTGAAGGAATTTTAGGAACTGCTACACACGAATTGGGACATTCATGGTTTCAACATATTTTAGCTTCAAATGAATCAAAACATCCTTGGATGGATGAAGGTTTTACAACTTACATCGAAGACAGTGCTTTGAATGAATTAAAAGGAGATAAAAAAGAGGTAAACCCTTTCGTAGGAAATTATAAAGCGTATTATAGTTTAGTAAATTCTGGAAAAGAGCAACCGCAGACCACTCACGGAGATCGTTATGACGAAAACAGACCTTACAGCATTTCATCTTATGTAAAAGGAAGTATCTTTTTATCGCAGTTAGAATATGTAATAGGGAAAGATAATGTTGATGAAACTTTAAAAAGATATTTCAACGATTTCAAATTCAAACATCCAACTCCAAATGATATCAAAAGAACAGCTGAAAGAGTTTCTGGAGCTGAGTTAGATTGGTATTTAATAGATTGGGCACAAACAACCAATACAATTGATTACGGAATTAAAGATGTTGCTGATAACGCTGGAAAAACAACAGTTTCGTTAGAAAGAATTGGAAGAATGCCAATGCCAATTGATTTGAAAGTAGAATATACTGATGGAACTTCTGAGAATTTCTACATTCCGTTGAGAATGATGAATTTTATTAAACCAAATCCAAATCCAAACGAAAAAAGAACTGTTTTAGAAGATTGGGCTTGGGCACAGCAAAATTATAGTTTTACGATTGACAAAAACAAAACTGCAATCAAAAAAATCACTATTGATCCAAGCGGATTAATGGCTGATGTAAAGCAGACGAATAATGTTTTTGAAGTAAAATAATCTTCAAAAAAGAATAAAAAGAAGTCCCGTTTAATAAGCGGGACTTTTTTCGTTTTAAGGCATAAAGTTTTTTTTGAATAGCCTCCAGCTTTAGCTGGAGGAATTAGATTTAAAGAGAAAAGGGCTTTAGCCAAACTGTTACAGTTTTGGCTAAAGCCCTTTATTGTGATTTATTTTTCCATCCAACTAAAGTTGGACGCTATTCAATCTTCTTATTGATTTAACTCAAATGCTCAATCATATCTTTTGTCATAGTTTCAAGATCAAAAGTATGTTTCCAGTTCCAATCTTCTCTTGCAGAACTGTCATCAATACTTGCCGGCCAGCTGTCCGCAATTTTTTGACGGAAGTCAGGATTGTAAGTGATTTCAAAATCAGGAATATGCTTTTTAATTTCAGCCGCAATTTCAGTTGGAGTAAAACTCATTGCTGCTAAATTGTATGATGAGTGTATTTTTATTTCTTCAACAGGCGCTTTCATGATGTTGATAGTAGCATCGATAGCATCATCCATATACATCATTGGCATTTTAGTTTCTGATGATAAAAAACATTCGTATTTTTTATCGGCAATAGCCTTATAGAAAATATCAACAGCATAATCAGTAGTTCCGCCGCCTGGAGGTGTAGACCAGCTGATTAAACCAGGATAACGTATACTGCGAACATCAACGCCGTAAATATTATGGTAATATTCACACCATCTTTCACCAGCTTGTTTACTAATTCCGTAAACTGTAGAAGGTTCCATTACAGTATATTGAGGAGTATTTTCTTTTGGAGTTGTAGGACCAAAAACAGCGATACTTGAAGGCCAGAAAATCTTCTGAATCTTTTTTGCTTTTGCTAAATTCAGAACATGAAAAAGAGAATTCATATTTAAATCCCATGCAAATGCTGGATTTTTTTCAGCAGTTGCTGATAAAAGCGCAGCCATCAAATAAACATCAGTGATTTTATGAACTTCAACAAGATGTTCAATTTGGTTAAAATCTAAAGCATTGACTACTTCAAAAGGACCTGAATTAACAACATCCGTATTTAATTTTCGAATATCAGAAGCGATTACATTTTCGGTTCCGTAAAGTTTGCGCAATTTTTGAGTCAGCTCAGTCCCAATTTGACCGCAAGCGCCAATGATTAATATTTTTGGATTCATTTTTAGATGATTTTTTTAGAGACACAAATATAACGTTTTCGTAATTACGTACGTTTTTTAGAATCATAATTTATAAATTCAATAACAAAAAAGTTTGTTTGTTGGATAATTCTCTGTTTAAGAAATGTGCCTTTGTGCTTTTTGAGTGTTTTTTTAAAGGCTTTTTTTGGATAATAAATCCTGTAAAAAATGAGTTTATCACTTAAAATCGATGATAAAAAAATAACCTTGATTTATAGAATCTTTAGCAAAAATCAGAATTCGTAATTGTAAATTTACTTTGTAACTTTGCGATCTAACATTTTATGAAATGAAATATAAAATAGCAGTATTTCTGCTTTTGATTTTAGTGCTTCAATCTTGCCAAAACCAAGACGAAAAGCGTCAAGCTGAAAATGCAAAAGAAGCTAAAAAGAATGAAAAAATTTTTAATAACATCAATAAAGCATGGATTTTTATTGATGAACCAATCAATGAAATTTCGGAACAAAATGTAAGAGCGTGGACAGAATGGCGTGATTTTATGAAAGAGATTGGAGATAAGCCAAGAAAAACTATTGGCGCATTTCAGAAAAAATCTACTGCCATTTCAAAAAAAGCAATGGCTTTAAACAATAATATTCCTGCTGAATTTAATCTGCCTCAAATAAGAAGCCGAATCTCAATTTTAATTACAAAAGTTAGAATGTTGGATTTGTTTATTCATTTGAGTAAAATACCAGATGATAAAGTCGCTTTTTTAATCGGAGAGATTAATAAAGAATTAGTTTCTTTAGAAAGACAAATGGATAAAATTGTTGAGAAAAATAAAATTCCAAAAGAAGAAGGAGAAGAGGATTTTCTAAAAATGTTAGATACGACGCGTGCCATTCCAAGTTCAAGCGCACCTCTGTCACCAATACAAAACATTGATCAAAACGCACCAAAAGTTGAGTAAAAACGCTTTATATACTACCTATGACAATTTGCCAAAAGCACAGCAGATTGCCACAAGTTTACTGGAGGGAAATCAGGTAAAAATGAACCTTAGTGGATTGTTAGGGTCTGCGGTTTCGTTTATAATTCGCTCTGTCTTTAAAAAAACAGAATTGCCTTTTTTGCTTGTTTTAGACAACAAAGAAGAAGCAGCTTATTATTTGAATGATTTAGAGCAGATGATCGGCGAGCAGGATGTTTTATTTTATCCCGCTTCATTCCGTCGTCCGTACCATATTGAGGAAACAGATAATGCGAATGTTTTACTTCGAGCTGAGGTTTTAAACCGAATCAATTCTCGAAAAAAACCAGCAATAATTGTTACTTATCCAGAAGCGCTTTTTGAAAAAGTAGTTACGAGAAGAGAACTTGATAAAAACACTTTAAAAGTAGCTTTAAACGATAAAATTTCGATTGATTTTATCAATGAAGTTTTGTTTGAATATGAATTTAAAAGAGTTGATTTTATTACAGAACCTGGAGAATTTTCGGTTCGTGGAGGAATTGTTGATGTCTTTTCTTTCTCAAACGATCATCCGTACAGAATAGAGTTTTTTGGAAACGAAGTAGACAGTATCAGAAGTTTTGATGTAGAAACTCAGTTATCTGTCGAAACACATAAAAAAATCACCATTATCCCGAATGTCGAAAACAAGATATTTCAGGAAAATCGCGAAAGCTTTTTAGACTATATTGCCGAAAAGACTGTTCTTTTCATTCAAAATACTGATGGACTTTTTAGTCAGTTAGACAAACAATTTGCAAGAGCAGAAGAAGCTTTTGAGAAATTGTCGAAAGAAATAAAACACGCCGAACCAGAAAAACTATTCTTAAATCAAGCTTCGTTTATCAAGCGGGCTTTAGATTTTTCGATTGTCGAATTGGCTTCAAAACCAATTTTCAAGACAACTAAAAAGTTCGAATTTCATTTTCAGCCGCAGCCATCTTTCAATAAACAATTTGATTTATTGCTGAACAATCTGAGCGACAATCATTTTAATGGATATAAAAATTATTTATTCTGTTCAAACGAAACACAGGCAAAACGTTTTCACGATATTTTTGAATCGTTAGATGAAGCCAATTCAGAGAATATTCGAAAGCAATATAATACAATTGTACTGCCTTTATACCAAGGTTTTATCGATGAAGAGAATCAAATAACTGCTTACACAGATCACCAGATTTTTGAGCGTTATCATAAATTCAACATTAAAAACGGCTATTCGAAAAAGCAGAATATTACGCTAAAAGAATTAACGGCACTTTCTGTTGGTGATTATGTTACGCACATCGATCACGGAATTGGAAAGTTTGGCGGCTTGCAGAAGATTCAAGTTGAAGGTAAAACGCAGGAAGCCATAAAATTGGTTTATGCTGATAATGATATTGTTTATGTAAGCATTCACTCGCTTCATAAAATTTCTAAATACAACGGAAAAGACGGAACTCCACCGAAAATCTATAAACTTGGATCGAACGCTTGGAAAGTTTTAAAACAAAAAACCAAAGCCCGTGTTAAACATATTGCATTCAACTTAATTCAGCTATATGCAAAACGAAGATTAGAAAAAGGTTTTCAGTTTGCGCCGGATAGTTACTTGCAAAACGAATTAGAAAGTTCGTTTATTTATGAAGATACGCCCGATCAAACTAAATCTACGCAAGAAGTAAAAGCCGATATGGAAAGCGATCGCCCAATGGATCGATTGGTTTGCGGTGACGTTGGTTTCGGAAAAACGGAAGTTGCAATTCGTGCTGCTTTTAAAGCTGTAGACAATAGTAAACAAGTTGCAGTTTTAGTTCCGACTACTATTTTGGCTTATCAGCATTATAGAACTTTTACGGAACGATTAAAAGATATGCCCGTTACAATTGGCTATTTGAATAGATTTAGAACGGCAAAACAAAAGACACAGACGCTAAAAGATTTAGCCGAAGGAAAATTGGATATTGTAATTGGAACACATCAATTAGTCAATAAAAATGTAGTTTTTAAAGATTTAGGATTATTGATTGTCGATGAGGAACAAAAGTTTGGCGTTAACGTAAAAGATAAATTAAAAACCATTGCTGCAAATGTTGATACTTTGACTTTGACAGCAACGCCAATTCCGAGAACGCTTCAGTTTTCATTAATGGCAGCGCGTGATTTATCGGTAATTACAACGCCTCCGCCTAATAGATATCCTATTGAAACGAATGTAGTTGGTTTTAATGAAGAAATTATTCGTGATGCAATTTCGTATGAAATTCAGCGAAACGGACAGGTTTTTTTCATCAATAATAGAATTGAAAACATAAAAGAAGTTGCAGGAATGATTCAGCGTTTGGTTCCAAATGCAAGAGTCGGGATTGGTCACGGACAAATGGACGGTGCTAAACTTGAGGAATTAATGTTAGGCTTCATGAACGGTGATTTTGATGTTTTGGTGGCAACCACAATTATCGAAAGTGGATTAGACGTACCAAATGCCAATACAATTTTCATCAATAATGCCAACAATTTTGGTTTATCAGATTTGCATCAAATGCGCGGCCGTGTTGGTCGAAGCAATAAAAAAGCATTCTGTTATTTCATTTGTCCGCCGTATTCTTCTATGACCGAAGACGCTAGAAAACGTATTCAGGCTTTGGAACAATTTAGCGAACTTGGAAGCGGTTTCAATATTGCAATGAAAGATCTTGAAATTCGTGGAGCAGGAGATTTATTGGGAGGAGAACAAAGCGGTTTCATTAATGAAATTGGTTTTGATACGTACCAAAAAATCATGAACGAAGCTATTGAAGAATTAAAAGAAAACGAATTCAAAGATTTATATCCTGAAGAGAACGATATTGAAACGAAAGAATACGTAAAAGATCTACAAATCGATACCGATTTTGAGTTGTTGTTTTCTGATGAATATATCAATAATGTTACCGAACGTTTGAGTTTGTATAATGAATTGGGTTCTGTGAAAAACGAAGAAGAATTAATTGTTTTTCAAAACAAATTAATTGACCGTTTCGGTCCGTTGCCGCCGCGTGCGAATGCATTGATGAATAGTATTCGCATCAAATGGATTGCTACTGCAGTAGGAATTGAAAAATTGGTAATGAAAAAAGGCAAAATGATTGGCTACTTTGTTTCTGATCAACAATCAGATTATTATCAATCAAAGCGTTTTCATAAAGTGATAAAATTTGTACAAACGCATAGCAACCTTTGCCAAATGAAAGAGAAACAAACGCCAAATGGCTTACGACTTTTATTGACTTTTGACAATGTAAAATCGACTAAAAGAGCTTTGGAATTGATGGAAATGCTGGGAGAATAAAAATAAAGCTGCTACGAATTTCACGAATTTCCACAAATTTAATTCGTGAAATTCGTGGCAAAAATAAAATGGTAGTATGAACTTTTCATACTACCATTCTTTAGTTAAAACGATTAACTTATATCTAGTTTTTCAAGTCTTTAATTACTTTAAAAGCAACATCAACTTGATCTTCACCAACTAAAATAGTAAATTCATTTGAAGTAGAAATTACCTCGTTTATGATTATTCCTTCCCAAGCCAAACGCTGAAAGATGAAATAATAAATACCAGGAACTACAATGTTTTCTTTTGGTAATTTTACCGTAATAGAAGCTAGATTGTCTAATTTCTGAATTAATTTTTCGCGCATAAAGTGTTTCTCAACTAAATGATTTACACTGCTGCTCACTACAATATTAGTTTCATTTACACCACGAGACGAAGTATAAAAAATATCAGATAAAGCATTAATGTCAGAAATTAAATCAGCTTGTTTGTTTAAAACAGTTTCTGAAGCCGCAAAAGTGTAATCTGTCAATTCAGATCTTACGGTAATTTCGCCAATGTTTTTAATGACTTTATTGATCTTATGATTTAATTTAAAATCCAATTCTTCAGTCAATCGTTTCAGCGACATTACAACAGCACCTTGTTTTACTTCCTTACCAAATTCACTTTCCAGTTCCGTCATGATGTTCCGAGAAAGAGATGTTAAATTGATAATTCCAAGCGATAACGCATTCAATAAAAAGGGTTTTGTTTTAATGTAATTTTCGACGATTGAAGAAACGGTTTTCATAATTTTTTTTCTTTTTTTTGTAACTTAATTGGGTTGGTTTAGTTAATTTATGTTATAAATCTCTACAAAGATAAATAAAAAAACAATTTGTTAGAATTATAACAATAAAAAAATATGTTAAAAGTGATAAAAAGCATCCGTAAAATGTTCAATTGCAAATGTTTCCTGCGTTTTATGGATTGCGGCGATGTCAAAACGAATGTTTAAGTCATTTTTAAAATCCTTTTCCCTATCGTTTATGTAGGCATTTACTGCTTTTACCAGGAGTTGAATTTTTTTTGGCTTAACAAAATCTTGCGGAGATCCAAAATCTAAGCTTGATCTAGTTTTCACTTCTACAACTGCTAAAATATTTTCTTTTTGGGCAATAATATCTATTTCTGCTTTTTGAAAAGTCCAGTTTCGTTCTAATATTTTATAACCATTTTCTTCAAGATATGCCACGGCAAGATCTTCTCCTTTTTTGCCAAGTTCATTATGTTCTGCCATGTTTTTTTGTTTTAGGTTGTCGAATGTTAATAAAAGTTTTTTGCACGCAAAGACGCGAAGTTGCAAAGTTTTAATTATGCTTTGCAACTTCGCGTCTTTGCGAGATTTTATGTGGTATTTATTGAGTATGAAATACTGCTATTTCAGAAAAGTAACAGTACTTCCAGCTGCATTGACATCGATAGAAATTGTACTTCCCATAATCAAAGCTCTATTATCCTGAATGTGTCCAGCTGGGAAATTGAAGATTACTGGGATATTGTATTTTTTGGTTACATCATCAATAATTTCTAGAGCATTTTTGCCCCATGGCACTTCATTATCTTTCATTTTGGTCATTCCGCCAATCATAATCCCTTTTAGATTTTCGATGCAGCCATTACGTCGCAAATTCATCATCATTCGGTCAATATGATATAGGTATTCATCTAGATCTTCAATAAATAAAATTTTATCCTTACAATCAATTGCCGATTGCGAACCTAATAAGCTGTAAAGAATAGATAAATTACCGCCAACCAATTCGCCGGTTGCTTTACCAAAACGATTCATTTTATCTGGACCAATTGTATATGAAAGCGGTTCACCAAACAAACTGGCTTTCATCGAATTGACTGCCGCCGGAGTTGCTCGAGCTACCGTAACAGGCATAATACCATGTATCGATTTATAACCCATTGTATTTAAATGGTTATGCAAAACAGTAACATCACTAAAGCCAATAACCCATTTTGGATGTTGTTTGAATTTTGTAAAATCTAACAAATCAAGCATTCGAACGGTTCCATAACCACCGCGAACACACCAAATTGCTTTAATGTTTGGATTGTCTAATTGTTTTTGAAAATCGGCCGCACGCTGTTCATCTGTACCCGCAAGCTGATTAAAATCAAGACCGATTGTTGAGCCTATTACGGCTTCTAAACCCCAGCTGTGCAATAAATCTATGGTTGGTTTTAAATTATCATCGATGTTTTTTCGAGCTGTTGCCAAAAGTGCGACAGTATCTCCTTTTTGTAAATAAGGCGGTGTTATCATGTTTTGTTGAGATTGACAGGTAAATGATTGTAAAGCAAAAATAAGAAATGCCAGTTTAGTGTAGTTAAAATATTTTAAGATTGCGGACTGGCTTTTCATAATTCTTCTGCGGTTTTTTTTAGTTATAGAATTAACAAATATAATAATTATTCAAAATCAAAATATTGAAATTTCCTACATTTTATTTAAATTGGCTCTTTAATTTTTAAAGTTATGCAAATTATTAAACTTCACTTTTTTTTACTCGCTTTTTTTGTAATTTTTATTTCAAAAGCTCAATCAAAAAAATATAATATACATGCGGTTGCTTTTTACAATTTTGAAAATCTTTTTGATATTTATAATGATGTAAGTATAAATGATGATGAATGGACACCTAATGGTGCTCAGCATTGGACAAAAGAAAAGTACGATCAAAAACTAAAAAACTTATCGAAGGTCATTTCTGAAATAGGCACTCCAGAAAATTCTAATGCACCTATTTTATTAGGATGCTCTGAAGTTGAAAATAGAGGTGTACTTGAAGATTTGGTAAAACAGGAAAAAATAGCTGGATTTGATTATGGAATTATCCATTTTGATTCGCCTGACCAACGTGGTATTGACGTTGCGCTTTTGTATCAAAAGAAATATTTTAGACCAACATCATTTGCCAATATTCCGTTATTGATCTATAAAAAGAAAGCAGCTATTCAGGAAGATAAAAATGAAGATTTAGGAGATGTAGAAGCTAAAACTGAAATAAAAAACAGAATTTTTACAAGAGATCAGCTTTTAATTACTGGTTTTCTTGAAGAGGAAGAGATTCATATTATTGTTAATCATTGGCCTTCGAGATCAGGAGGAGAAAAAGCAAGCAGTATATTTCGTGAAGCAGCGGGAAGATTAAACCGTAAGATTATTGATTCATTGCAGCAAATAAATCCAAATGCGAAAGTAATTACAATGGGAGATTTAAACGATGGCCCTTTAAATAAAAGTATCAAGACAGCTTTAGGAGCAAAGGCAAAAAAGACAGAAGTCCCAGAATATGGTATTTTTAATCCATTTGAAGAAATGGCTGAGAAAGGAATGGGAACTTTGGCTTTTAGAGATTCATGGGATATTTTTGATCAAATTATGATCACTGGTTCATTAATAAATTCAGGTTTTTCTACATTCAAATTTTGGAAAGCAGGAATTTTTAATAAACCTTATCTAATTCAAACCTCTGGAAAGTATAAAGGATATCCGTTACGGAATACACTAGAACAAGCAGGTTTTAGTGATCATTTTCCAGTTTATATTTATTTGATTAAAGAAAAATTGTAAAGGCAAACTTTGCAGAGCATCTCTACAATTTCATTATCTTAGCTTCTCATAAAAATTTATAAAATGGCCATAGCAAAACCGTTCAATCTTACTAAATGGATTGAAGAAAACAGACAATTATTAAAGCCGCCAGTTGGAAATAAAAACCTTTATGTAGATTCAGGCGACTATATCGTAATGATAGTTGCAGGGCCAAATGCAAGAAAAGACTATCATTATAATGAAACCGAAGAGCTTTTTTATCAGTTAGAAGGCAGTATAAAAGTGGTAATTCAAGAAGATGGCGAGCGCAAGGAAATGGAGCTGAATGCAGGCGATATGTATCTTCATCCCGCTAAAATTCCACATTCTCCAGTTCGTTCTGAAGGTTCAATAGGTTTAGTAATTGAGCGCAAACGTGCAGGAAAAGGATATACAGATGGATTGTTATGGCATTGTGATAACTGCAATCATAAATTATATGAAGTGTTTTTTGAACTCCATAATATTGAGAAAGACTTTCTTCCGCACTTCGAGCATTTTTACAATTCTGAAGAATTAAGAACTTGTGATAAATGCGGCACCGTAATGGAAACTGATCCGAGATTTACGGCAAAAAAATAAATTATTAATTGAATAAAATATCAAACCCGACAAGTTTTAAAAACGAGTCGGGTTTGGAATATATGACAAGGTTATATTTTAAAATTCATTTAATCTGTGGCAAAAAATTATAGTTCAAATCTCTTCCCTTGTTCAGGATAAATAATCTTCGCTCCTAAATCATTTTGATTTTTAATTTGCTCTTTTAGTTTCACAATATTCTTAGTCGGCGGTTTCAAATGTGTAATGATAATGTTGAAATTTTTTAAACTTCCTTTTCCTGCTAATTCTTCTAAAACATGAAGTTCTTTCGTTAGATAATTGGGCGTTAAATGACCAAACAAAAATTGATCAGGCTGTTCGTTTGGAAAAGAAACTTCAATAAAAATTCCTTTCAATTGTTTATTTTGGACAAGAGGAGCAACTGCTGTCCATAAATTTTTAAGATTATCACTTTTTTCAACTGCGTCAGGTCCTGTATCCCCTAAATACAAAACGTACGAATCTCCATTTTTTATTAAAAATGCAGTGCTCTCAAACGGATTTACGTGACTTAACGGAAAAGCTTTTACCGTCATTTGAGTGTTCGTAATCGGCGTTTCAAGGTTGGTTTTTAAAGTCTCAAAGTGGTATTTTTTCAAAGGAGTTCCAGGGCCTTTATCTCCAAAATTTGCCCAAGTTTGATCGTTGAAATAATGATTTTCCATCATTTCCATACATTTTTCAGTAGCATAAACCGTCTTAGAAGAATCTGCAGGCGAATTTATGATTAAGCCAGAAACGTGATCTAAATGGGCATGCGAAATAAAATATCCCTTTATATATTTTCGCAAAACTTCACTGGTTGAAATTTTAAAAACTTTATTTTTTATGGCAACTTCAATTCCTGCATTTATCGTTCCTGCATCTAGAGAGATATAGTCGTTTGTGTGTACGGGAGCAAGCAAATAGGCAGAAAGATTTTTTTCGTCAATTCCGCCTTTTACACCCAATGGAACGACTTGAAATGAAGATTTTTGATCTTTTTGAGAAAAGGCATTTAGTGTAACTAATATAAAGCAGAGTAGAAGTCGTTTAAAGAGATTCATGTTTTTTATTTTAGAAAAGCAAATTTCATCAAATTTACTGAATAAAGCAGGCTTTGATTCTGTTATTACTATTAAATAGCTTTAAATTTACTCTGATTTTAACTATTCTGATTTATTAGAAAGTAATTTTAAAACAATATCTTTACGCATTAATACAACAATTTTAACTAAAAAAGTTACAATGACAACAATAGCATCACAATTTGGCATAAATGAAGCGCTTGAAAAGCTAGGAATAAAACAAGTAAATGAAGGAACTTCTACAGGAATAGAAAATTTCTCATCGGGTGAGATTTTGGATAGTTTTTCTCCTGTTGACGGAAAATTAATTGCATCTGTAAAGACTTCTACTATTGAAGATTATGAAAAAGTAATGCAATCTGCAACTGAAGCTTTCAAGACATTTCGTTTAATTCCTGCACCGCAGCGTGGAGAAATTGTGCGCCAGTTTGGACAGAAATTGCGTGAAAATAAAGAGGCTCTTGGTAAATTGGTTTCATACGAAATGGGAAAATCTTTGCAAGAAGGTTACGGAGAAGTTCAGGAAATGATCGACATCTGTGATTTTGCAGTTGGATTATCACGCCAGTTACATGGCTTAACGATGCATTCTGAAAGACCTGGACACCGTATGTACGAACAATATCATTCATTGGGAGTTGTGGGAATTATTTCTGCGTTTAATTTTCCAGTTGCAGTTTGGTCTTGGAATACGGCTTTGGCTTGGATTTCTGGTGATGTTTGCGTTTGGAAACCTTCAGAGAAAACGCCGCTTTGTGGTATTGCCTGCCAAAATATAATTGCTCAAGTTATTAAAGAGAATAATCTTCCAGAAGGAATTTCTTGTTTGATAAATGGAGATTACAAAATAGGAGAGTTGATGACAAAAGACGTTCGTATTCCGCTGGTATCAGCAACTGGTTCTACAAGAATGGGAAAAATTGTAGCGCAGACTGTTGCTGGTCGTTTAGGGAAATCATTGTTAGAACTAGGAGGAAACAACGCTATTATTGTAACTCCAGATGCGGATATTAAAATGACGGTTATTGGTGCTGTTTTTGGTGCTGTTGGAACTGCTGGACAACGTTGTACATCAACTCGAAGATTGATTATTCACGAGAGCATTTATGATAAAGTAAAAGATGCATTGGTAACGGCTTACAAACAGTTGCGAATTGGAAATCCGCTTGACGAAAATAATCATGTTGGACCGCTTATCGATTTGCATGCTGTAGAAATGTATGCACTTGCCTTAAATAAAGTAGTTGCTGAAGGTGGAAAAATTCTTGTTGAAGGCGGAGTACTTTCAGGCGAAGGTTACGAAAGCGGCTGTTATGTTAAGCCCGCAATTGCCGAAGCTAAAAATTCATTTGAAATTGTACAGCACGAAACTTTTGCTCCAGTTTTATATTTAATTAAATATTCTGGAGATGTTGATGCGGCAATCGAAATTCAAAATGGTGTTGCACAAGGATTATCATCAGCAATTATGACTAATAATTTGCGCGAAGCAGAAAGATTTTTATCGGTTGTAGGTTCTGACTGTGGAATTGCAAATGTAAATATTGGGACTTCGGGTGCTGAAATTGGCGGTGCTTTTGGCGGTGAAAAGGAAACAGGCGGTGGTCGTGAATCTGGCTCTGATGCTTGGAAAATTTATATGCGTCGTCAAACCAATACGATCAATTATACAACTAGTCTGCCATTGGCGCAAGGAATTAAATTTGATTTATAAAAATAGAAGATGTCTTAAAAAACCGCTTTTTTCAATATTTGGAAGAAGCGGTTTTTTTGTATTGAATTTGTAGTAATTTATTTAGATTTGTATTTGATATAAATGAGTAATATATAATTCTATAAAATGCCTTTATTTTTTTTAGCTGGACTTACACCTTTTGGATATGCTTTTATAGGAGTTGCTCTTTTGTCTTTTTTAATAGCTTATTTGTGGCTTAGATCGTCAAAGAGTGAATATAAATTAGGCTGTTTTTCTATCGGAATTGCTGGATTTATTGTTTGGTTTGGTTTAATGTTTCCCACTTTTATCTCGTTTAAAATTATCGAAAGTGATAATGATGCAGCAAAAATCGGATTGCTTATTTTTTGGCTTTTTATTTTTGCTTTGATAGGTTATTCATTGTTTGCAAAAGACACAACAAAACTAAAACACATCATTCTTTCGTTTTTTAAATATCTTCTGTATTTAATCTTTATCGGTTTGTTTTTGGTGTTGTTCTTCGGAATGGCATATTATATTTATTTGAGACTTTTTACAGCAGAAAAAAACGAAGATCCCATTTGGGTCGCTTTCTTGTGTATCTTTTTTGTTTCTGTATTAAGTGTAATTGGTTTTGGTTTCTTGGTAAGAAATAAAGAAGATGAGAAAAAGGAAAGATCGACTTTTTATGATTTGACAGAGGCAAAGTTAAAGCCGCAATTAGTTATTGAACTTGATTTATCAAAAAATAAACTAAGTAAGTTTCCAGATGAGATTTTACAGTTTAAGAATTTGAAGTTCTTAGTTTTAAGTCATAATGAAATTAGTGAAATTCCAAACGATATCAATAAATTGCACAAACTGATAGGTCTTGATTTAAGCCATAATCCAATTTCAGATTTAGAAAGAAATCGCTTAAGAAAACTGCTTTCTAAAGAAGTTGAAATTGTATTTTAAGGAATTCGTGAAAAGAATATCCAAATTATAGCATTGTAAATATGAACGAATTTTTTGCATTTCTTACTCAAAACAAAGCCGATGCTGGAGTGGTTGTTTTTTTAATGCTCTTTAGTATGGGTGTTGCTTTATTTCAAACCGTAATTTTTTCGGGACTTTATAACTTGAAATTTCCTAACTGGTTGTTTTTTGTTTTATGCCCGCTTACAGTTGGCGTAAGTTTTTTAATTGATCCAGGATATCCATTTGCGGTTATATTGTTTTTATTCGCCTCCGTTTTTCTATTCGGAATTATCGGAATGATTTATTCTGGGATTAAAAGCAGTAAACAAGAAAAGATAGATAGAGAAAAATTTAATAGGATTCATAATATTCCAAAAACGAAATTAAGGGATAAATTTCTCGGATTCTTTGTTTTAGTTTGTATTGTTGGAGCTTTTTATGGGCTGGCTGTAACTGAGAATTTGAAGCTTCTGTTTTTAATTATTCCTGGATTTATACTTGTTAGTTCAATATTTTTTCCAAGCAGTAAAAGCAAATTTTATAAAATGCAGTCTATTTTACCAACATCAAAAATAGATGCAATTGCTATGGGTTTAGTTGAAATTGAAGGCGATTTGGAGGAAATCGAACCTATAATTTCTCCTTACTTCAAAAAACCATGCATTGGTTATTCGTATAAAATAGAAAAAGAAAGTCCAAGAGATGATGACGGCAGAACAACATATTCAACTATTTTCAGCGAAGTAAAAACAGGGAAATTTAAAATTAAAGATGAAACTGGTTCTGTTACGGTAGAGGGTGAAGGATTGGAGTATTATTTTGATAGAATTGACAATCAGTTTGGAGGAAAAACAAGATATACTGAAACCTACCTGAAAAGTGATGATTATATGCTTCTTATAGGTTATGCGGCTTCAGATAATGGAAATGTAATAATAAAAAAAGATAGTGCAGATACTATTTTTGGAATAGCAGTTCCAAGGAGTATTTCATTTAGAAATAAATACAAACCGCTGCTCGATTCTTTTTTAACCGTTTTGTTTTTCATCTCACTTATACTTATCTATATTATTTTAAATTAAAGAAAATATGACTGTTCAAAACATTGCCTTACTTATCGGAATAATTCTAATCATTGTATTTTTTAATTTTTTTATCAGAATTTATAACAAGCTGGTTATGCTGAAAAATAATAATGAAAAAGCATTTAGAAATATTGATGTTATCTTGATGCAGCGTGCAGAAGAAGTGCCGGAATTGGTGAAAATTGTGTCTAAATTTACAGAACATGAAACGGCCATGCTTACTAATTTGACTAAATTAAGAACAGATTTTTTGAATGCTAAAACGGTCGAAGAAAAGATTGATAATGCCAACGAGTTTTCGAAATCATTAAAAAGCATTTTTTCAGTTTCTGAGAATTATCCAACACTATTATCAAATAGTAACTTTTTAGAATTGCAGAAAAGAGTTTCTCAAATGGAGGATAAAATTGCTGACCGACGAGAGTTTTTTAACGATAGTGTAAACTTATATAATGTGGGAATCCAAGAGTTCCCCAATTTTATTTTAGCTAAGCTAATTGGGTATAAAACGCAGACTTTATTTGATGTTACACCAGAAGATAAGAAATATGATGGAGTTCAACTTTAATACTTTTTTTGGTTACGAGAACGAAATTAACAGCTTGAATGACACCGTGCTTATTTATGGTTTTGGAAGTATAATGTTTGGTTTAGTAACTTTAACATTTGCAGCTTTCATAATTAGAAAGCTTGGTTTTGGCGCTGTTAACAGCTATTTTATAAGTCCGCTTATGTTGTCTTTGGGGCTTACAATATTGGTTTCTATTTTGCCTACGATCGTATTTTATGTTGTAGCTAATGATATTTCACCAGTAAAAATTTTATATTGTTGGATCACCATTTTTATAGGAATGTTTCTGTTTGTTATGTTTAATTTAGAAACTATCAAGAGCTTTTTTAGAGAGTTTAATAAAGTAAGCGAACAAGAAGAATTTAGAAATAGAAAAAGATAAATTATAATTTGAATGAAAATAAAAAAGGCTTCCAAATATTTGGAAGCCTTTACTTTTATAAATTATTTTTTAATAATCGTTTGATTATACGAACCATCGGCTGTGTATATTTTAGCTAAATAAGTTCCAGTATTCAAAGCGTTTAAATCGATGCTTTCGCTTCCTTTTTGTACCGTTTTTACAAGAAATCCTGTTATATTATAAATAAGGATTTTTTCAACAGTCAAATTAGGATCTGATAAATACAAAGTGCCAGTTGTTGGATTTGGGTATAAAATTGCTTGCGTGCTTTCAGTCTCTGCGGCTATTTCGGTTATAGATTCAGTCTGCACAATTCTGGCTGTTGAGCCGCTGTAGGCAGTACTCATATAAAAAAGATTTGCCGTATCTTTTTTCGTAATCGTATGACTGCCGGCAGCCAGCGAAACAGTTACAATTCCGTTTGAAGCAGTTCTGTCTACATTATCAACTTTTATAACAGCTGATGGTTCAATTAATACAAGCGTTAAAGTACTGGCTTGAGCTGTTGTAAAAGAAATATTTGTTGAAGATTCTATTTTTAAACACTGTGTTAATGTCAAGTTGTTATAAGTTACAGTGCCTTTTGTCGTCGAAAGATTTCCAGTTATGGTATAAAAACTGCTTGTTTTACCTGAAGCAGTAAAATTGTGAATTTCATCTGCACTTGGAGTACTTGTCGTTACAGTTATAGTTCCTGAATTAGTAACAGTATTTCCTGTTCCAACAGTTGTGATAGAATAGGATAGAGTTGCAGTAGGTGTCCCAGATATTGTTATAGTTTTAGCAGTTGTATTTTTTACAAAACTAATTCCAGAAGCTGGTAATCCAGTTACAGCAGCGTCAGTTGCAGTTCCGCCCCAAGTAAATACAATTGCATTTATGGCTGTTCCACTGTTAACAGTCTGACTATTATTATTAGTCGATGTCAATGTTTGTGTTCCAGCTGTATTAACTGTAATTGTTCCTGAACCCGTTGCCGGTGTTCCAGTTCCTGAAGTAGTAATTGAATAAGATACTGTTGCAGTTGGGGTTCCTGAAATGGTTATAGTTTTAGCGGTTGCATTTTTTACAAAACTAATTCCAGAAGCAGGCAATCCTGTAACTGCTGCATCGGTTGCGTCTCCGCCCCATGTAAAAACAATACTGCTAATCGCTGTGCCGCTTGTTACCGTTTGATTATTATTTGTTGTTGAGGTTAGCGTTTGTGCACTTGCAGGAGGATTTCCTTCGCCTTGTACTGCAACTAAAGCGCCAGTATAATTTGTTAATGTTGTTTTTAGCGCTGTAATAACAAGAGACGAAGTATCATCTACACTATTGTCAAACACCCATTTTAAATCTCCGCCAGAAACACGTCCTGCATATTGCGTTACTTTTGTTTTTGCCGCTGCAGGTTGATCTGTTACAAGATTTTTTACATATAAAGCAGCGTCAGTATCAAAGTTATTGTACGTATTTGCTCCAGATTTTGATTTTACACTGCTGCTTACTGTTTCGCCTCTTGTAGTTGCCAGATAGGCATCGAAATCTGTAGCAGAGCTGATTTTTCCTGAAATATTGTATAAAGGATTCGGATCATTATAAGCTACAAATCGCATATTATTTGTTCCGTTTGAAGCATCAAAAGTATTATTAAAAGCTTTGATAGAACCTCCTGCTTCGCCAGAAAATGTTCCCATTGTTCCAGCATTATTCACTTGATTCGTTTCATCCCAAATATCAGAGCCTTGCAGCGAAGTCATTATTGGGTGTTTACTATTACGGTAATAATTTCCTTCTACAAATAGGGACGAACCCAAAGTTGATCCTGCGCCGTATTTTGAAACGCCGTCGTAATAATTATTATAGATGTGAGCTGAATAATAACGAACTCTTGGATGACGTGAATCAGAATGGTCAAACCAATTGTGGTGATATGTGATGTATAAACCAGTTGTGGTTCCTTCGCTTAGCCCTAATAAACTTGCTTTTCCGTTGTCCCAAAAGTGATTGTAGGATAAAGTAATATATGTTGAAGATTTATTGTCTAATGCTCCGTCACCTTTTATTTGATCGGCATCGCTTCCTGCATTTCCGTAGAATAAATCGCAGTTGTGAACCCAAATATGATCATTATCCTGCTGCATTCCAATATTGTCTCCGGCAGTACTGTTGCAATTCATGAATCCAATATTATTAACTTCAACATTTGAAGCCGATTTTAGACGAACTCCCCATCCATTTGCTACAGCATCTGTTCCTATTCCTTCAAAAGTGATGTAACTTGAAGCATTGTTGGCATTTTCAATAACAACATCTCCGCCTTCCATAACAGTCATATCCGTTATATTACCAATTAATCTAATGATAAACGGGCGAGTGTCTTTTCCTTTTTTGATGGCATACAGAATATTTTGTAAACCAACGCACGGATTTGCGCTGGCCCCCGTAATATTCATCAAAATGGTGTTTTTTGTATTTTGTGTAATGTATAGAATTACAGCATTATCTTTTGGTGTTCCATCAGCTTTATATCCTCCGGGAACTCTGCCGCTTTCAAATGCAAATCCGTTTCGATCTTGTGCCAAAACAGTTAGAGAGCTTGTTGTTGAACCTGAGCCTTCGGTTCCAGAAATTACGGGTTTAACTTTTACAGTATAACTTCCTGCTTTTAAACCAGGAATGTCTGCACGAAAATAAGTTCCGTAGCTGCGGATCAATTGATCATCAATTTTTTGGTCAGTAAGACCATTCCCAGAATAGTAAACATTGTAGGTCTGAGCACCGCTGACAGGTTGCCATTTTACAAAAGCGGTTTCAAGCCAGCCAGAGGCTTCTGTGATTTGAACTTGCTGTGCCCATATTTGGACGGTAACAAGGAAAACGGTTAAGAAAAGTAGGTTTTTTTTCATAATAGTTTGGGTTAAAAAATTATTAATAGTTATTAAGTGGTTTTAATTATCTCAAACAATAGTAAATTGTAATCGATTGCACAAAAATATATAAAATTTTGATATTCTTATTTTTTTAGCATTAAAAAAATATATAGTTTAAAATTTTTGTATTTTGGTTTTTTATTATGTAATAAATTGCATTAATTGTAATTTATTACATAATATCTAAAATCTTTGTTAAGTCTTATTTTTATTACTTTTTTTTTAAACACAAGCGCTGCTTGAAATTTTTATGAGGTGTCTCTTTTTTAATTTTTTAAATTTTTTTGGCAAATTTGTTAAAGAGAGAAAAAGATTACTTTTATAAAGAAAAATAAAAATTAAAAGGATTGATGAACGCGGAAAAGAGATACATGGATATTTGTTTTGCTCTTAAAATTAAATAGAGTATCGTCTAAAATGAAATTGTGTTATTCTATTCTTCTGTTTTTTGAAATGTATACGCATAAAAAAAAGCCTTTTTGATAATCAAAAAGGCTTTTAGAGTATGGTAAAACTAGTATTTAGTCTTTACTAGATAGTTTCGATAATAATCTTAAAAATTCAACATACAACCAAACTAAAGTGATCATTAGTCCCATTGCGCCAAACCATTCCATATATTTTGGCATTCTTTGTTGTACCCCTTTTTCAATTTGATCAAAATCTAAAAATAAATTTAAAGCAGCAATAACAATTACAAAAACACTAATTCCAATACTCATCATAGAATTTCCATGATGCACAGGAGTCCAGCTTGTAAACATTGAAACTACCCACGAAATTAAGTAATAAGTTGCGATTGCTAATGTCGATGCAACAACAACAGATTTGAATTGCTCTGTAACTTTAACAATTCTGAATTTATACAATCCTAAACAAACTAGAAAGGTTACAAGAGTTGCACCAACCGCATTAACAACGATTCCCGGATATTGTAATTCAAAAATTGCAGATATTCCTCCAATAAATAAACCTTCAAAAAGAGCATATCCAGGAGCTAAGTATGGAGAAGCTTGCGGTTTAAAAGCAGAAATAATAACTAAAATTAATCCAACAATTGCACCGCCAATTGCAGGCAGCATTGGATTCATCCCGTTAAATGCCATCCACCATGTAATCATAGATGATGCGCATAATATTAAAAATAAAATTGCTGTTTTATTAATAGTACCAGACAAAGTCATTTCCTGATTGTAATCAATAATTTTTGCTTCGTGTACTTCTTCAGCTCTTGAAACTGCATTTGATGAAAAACGCTTGTTGCTTAAAAATGGATTTTTTGAATTGAAGGCCATAGTTTTAATACATTTAATTGAACCCAAATATATGGAGTTTTTTCGAGGTGTGGCGGCTTGAGCTAAATTTTTAACATGATTTTCTCTTCTATAAAAAGCAGGTAAAAAAAAAGTCCATCAAAAAAAATCTTGATGGACTCGTGTTTATTTTGAAGTAAATTTTAATTCAGTAGATCTAAAACTAATGATGGAAATAACCCTAAAACAATATTTAAAACAATTGAAACAACTGCAACTGCATAAATAAGAAATGGTTTTCCTGTGCGTTTTTCGTTAGGTTCTTTAGAATACATTGCCAAAATAAGTTTGAAATAATATCCAACACTTATAATTGAATTAATTACTGCTACAATAACTAAAGCAATATATCCCGCTTGAATGGTTTGATTGAATAAGAATAATTTTGCGAAGAATCCAGAGAAAATAGGAATACCAGCCATAGATAACAATGAACCAGTTAAGATGGCTGCCAATAATGGATTTGTTTTTCCAAGTCCGTGGAAGTTCGTAATATCTTCGTTATCCTGATTTTTGCAAACATATAGAATAACACTAAAAGCTGCAATTCCTGCTAAAGCATAAGCTGATGTATAATACAATAAAGTACCTGCAGATGTTGCAATAGATAAGAACGTCATTAACATGAAACCTGCGTGTGAGATTCCTGAAAATGCTAACATACGTTTTACATTTACTTGACGTAATGCCATTATGTTTCCAACTGTCATTGACGCAATTGAAATAATTACAATGATATTTTCAAATGTTCCTAAAAGTTCTTGATTTTCAAGAGATGGAATTAAATTTAGTCCAGCAACTAATTTGTAAAGAGTTGCAATCGCTACAACTTTTGCCAAAGTACTCATTAAAGCAGTTGTTAAAGCTGGAGAACCTTCGTAAACGTCTGGTGCCCAGAAATGAAATGGAACAGCAGCAATTTTAAAAAACATTCCAATTATCATTAAAACCATTCCGATTGGAAACCAGATTGGAAGTTCGGCAGATAAAGAACTTTCGTGAATTTCTGTAACATCAAAAGTTCCCATTGCTCCGTAAATCAAACAAATTCCAAATAAAATAATTCCAGATGCAAAAGATCCCATAAGGAAATATTTCATACCTGCTTCATTACTTTTGATGTTCAAACGATCGCTTGCTGCAAGAACATATAATGCGATAGATAAAATTTCGATTCCAAGGAAAAACATAGCTAAGTTTCCAAAAGAAACCATAGCAACGGCTCCCGCTAGTAAAAAGATTTTTATAGCAATGAAATCTGAAATTTTCGATTGATGATTTTCGTAAAAATTATGACTTAATGCTACAAGGAAAATAGTCAGAATAATAAATAATGATGAAAAGGCAGTCGAGAATTTATCTACTGCAATCATATTATTGTAATAACTTGCTGTTGATCCAAATTCGTAAAAGTTAAGTGCCAAAACGCCCAATAAACCTACAATGGTAAACGGAACGATGCCTTTTCTAAAATTTAGAATTTCAAACAATAGGCAAAAAATACCCAATCCTGTTATAGCTATTAATGTATTCATTTTTGTTTTTTTGATTTAGGAAATCTAAAACGCCCTAATTTATTTTATTTAAAATATATTTTTATTTTCTTCAGCATTTTAATTCTTTTAGTTTCGGATAAATCTGAAATCAAAATTCGTTAATCTGCATTCTAAAATCTTAGTTTTTATTGATAACGTTTAAAATCGTTTCTAAACTTGGTGTAATTAAATCTGTAATTGGTTTTGGATAAAATCCAAAGAAAATTAATACAGCGATAATTGCTACCATCGAAATTCCTTCGTTTACAGAAACATCTGCAAAAGTTCTTGAATTGGTTTCGCCCAACATCACATTTTGAAACATTTTAAGCATATAGTAAGCTCCTAAAATAATCGTTGTTCCACCTAAAACAGCAAACCAAATATTAATTTGAGATAAACTGTATAATACTGTAAATTCTCCAACAAAGTTAAAAGTAGTTGGCAAGGCAACAGAGGCTAAAACCAAAATTAAAAACATTGAAGTGAATTTTGGAGATTGCGTACGGATTCCTCCTAATTCGCTGATTTCTCTAGTTTCAAATCTTCTGTAGATAATTTCTGCAGCATAAAATAATCCAACTACGACAAAACCGTGAGCGATCATTTGCATAACAGCACCTCTAAAACCATCAATAGTTAAAGTGTAAGTTCCTGCAGCAATTAATCCAACGTGAGCAAGAGATGAATAAGCCAATAATTTCTTTAAATCTTTTTGTCTTAATGCTACGATTGAACCGTAGATAACTCCAGCAATTCCTAAAGCGATAAAGATGTTCATGTATTCTTTCGCCGCAAGAGGTGCAATTGGCAATTGCCAGCGAATTACACTGTACAATCCCATTTTTAACATGATACCAGATAAAAGCATTGTTCCAACAGTTGGTGCTTTTTGGTACACATTTGCCTGCCATGTGTGGAAAGGAATGATTGGAATTTTGATAGCATACGCTAAGAAGAATGCCAAGAAAATCCAGAATTGCTCGCAAGCTGATAATTCTACTTTGTATAAATCTTCGATTAAGAAGCTGCCTGCTTTTTGATATAAATAGATAAAAGCGGTCAACATGAATAAAGAACCTGCAAGTGTGTAAATAAAGAATTTTACAACCGCTTTTCTTCTTTCTTCAGCATCGCCATTACCCCAAATAAGAGCAATAAAGTAAATAGGAATAAGAGCTAGCTCCCAGAAAATATAATATAAAAGACCATCTGCAGCCAAGAAAGTTCCTGTCATTGCAAACGCCATGAATAAGATCAAAGAATAAAAGGCTTTTGAATTTTTATATTCATTTCCAAAAGAAGAAAATATAATAATTGGAGTCAAAGCAGTTGTCAATAAAAGCATTGCAATTGCTAATCCATCAGCATTTAAAGCGAATGAAATTTTAGGCTGTGTGATCCAAGCATTGATAAGGCCGATATTTTCACCAGCATTAAAATGGTTTAACAATACAACCGAACAGCCTAAAGCTGCCAAACTAAAGAACAAAGCTACTTTTGAAGCGAGTTTGTCACCTGCAAAATAGGTGATAAATGCACCAACTAAAAGAATAATTAATATAAGAGAAACGTTCATAGTTATAAAATTATTGAGCTAAAAATAAATAAGAAACAATTGCGCAAAGACCTAAAACGAAAGCAAAAAGATATAATCCGATACTTCCAGTCTGCAGTTTTTTACCCTGAAAAGCTAATTCATTTGCTATTTTTCCTAATCCGAACACAAGTGCTGATAAGCCAGTTTCGATATAATCTCTAAAGAATCTTGATAATCCGTTTATAGAGCGAACAAATATCGCATCGTAAGCTTCATCAACATAATATTTGTTGTATAATACTTTTGTTAAACCTGTAATGTTTTCGTCAGTTTCAGGAACATTATCTTGTTTAAAGTATTTTACGTAAGCAATTAAAATTCCTAATAAACCGCCTAACACAGCAACACCCATTAAAGTGTATTCTGTTGTTCCTAAATGGTGTTCTTCGCCAGCAGCTTTTGAGAAAAGAGGAGCTAAATATTCATTTAACCAGCTGTTTCCAGGTAAACTGATTAGTCCGCCAAAAGTTGCTAAAATCGCTAAAATGATTAATGGAATTGTAATTAATGAACCACTTTCGTGTAAGTGATGTTTTTGCTCTTCAGTTCCTCTAAATTCTTTAAAGAAAGTTAAGAACATTAAACGGAACATATAGAAAGCTGTCATGATTGAAGCAACAGATCCAACAACGTATAACGGGATACTATGGTGGAAAGCTGTCATTAAGATTTCATCTTTTGAGAAGAAACCTGAGAAAAATGGAACTCCTGAAATGGCTAATGAAGAAATCAACATAGTCCAGAAAGTGATTGGCATTGCTTTACGCAAACCACCCATTTTACGCATATCCTGCTCACCATGTAAACCGTGAATAACAGAACCTGATCCTAAGAATAAACAAGCTTTAAAGAAAGCGTGTGTGATTACGTGAAATACAGCTACTTCATAAGCTCCAAATCCTAATGCTAAAAACATTAATCCTAATTGAGAAACAGTTGAGTAAGCTAATACTTTTTTAATATCTGTTTGAACTAAACCAATTGTAGCTGCAACTAATGAAGTTATTGCTCCAATAATGGCAATTACGTTTTGTACATCTGTTGCAAGATCAAAAACAAAGTTTAATCTTGTTACCATGAAAATACCAGCTGTTACCATCGTAGCCGCGTGAATTAAAGCAGAAACCGGAGTTGGTCCAGCCATCGCATCTGGTAACCAAGTATACAATGGAATCTGTGCAGATTTACCACAAGCTCCAATAAACAAACATAAAGCTGCTAAAGAAAGTAATGGTAAGTTTAGATCTGTTGTTCCAGCGATTGCAGTTTTTAAAGTGGTATAATCTAAAGTAGAGAACATTGAACCAATGATGAACATACCAATTAAAAGACCTAAATCTCCAATTCTGTTCATAATGAAAGCTTTCTTTGCTGCATCGTTGTAATCTTGGTTTTTGTGCCAAAATCCGATTAATAAATAAGAGCAAAGTCCAACACCTTCCCAACCGATGAATAAAACTAATAAGTTGCTTCCAATTACAAGAGTAATCATAAAGAATACGAACAGATTTAAATACGCAAAAAATTTGTGCATATTCTCATCGTCATGCATGTAACTGATAGAGTATAAGTGAATCAAAGATCCAATTCCGGTTACGAAAAGTAACCAAAGAACAGATAATTGATCTAATAAAAATCCAAGATTGATTTTTATGTTACTAATTTGAATCCAATCAAATAAAGTAACTTCAATTGCTTTTCCAGTTGAAGTTATTTGATTAAAAAGAACAAGAGTAACTATAAAAGAAACAGCCACGGCAGCAGTTCCGATAAATCCGGAAACTGTTTTTCCTAAGCTTTTCCCAAAGAAAACATTAATTAAAAATCCTAAAAAAGGAGCTAAAACTAAAACTAAAGCTAAATTGGTATCCATTTCTATTTTATCCTTTTAAATTTTTTAAATTATCGATACTAATTGAGCCAATGTTTCTGAAAATCGAAACAAGAATAGCCAATCCTACTGCAACTTCAGCCGCAGCAACTGCCATCGAAAAGAATACAAAAACTTGTCCTTGTGCATCTTGATGATAAGTTGAAAAAGCCACAAATAAAAGGTTTACTGCATTCAACATGATTTCGATAGACATGAAAACGATAATAGAGTTTCGTCTGTACAATACACCAAAAACACCAATACAAAAAAGTACAACACTTAAAAAGATGTAATTTTCAATACCTATTTGATTTAATATATTACCCATTATTTATTTAATTTTTCTTTTTTAGACAATAATACAGTTCCAATCATCGCAACCAAAAGTAAAATCGAAGCAAATTCAAATGGCACCATATATTCGTTCAACAATATTTTACCCAATACTTTAATAGATTGGAAATCTTCTCCAGTTGAATCATATTCACCAACAATAGGTTTAGAGTTAATGAATATTGCAATTAAAACCACGCAAATCAAACAGAAAGAAACAATAGCTCCTAAACGTGTGATTCTTGGTCGGTGAACTTCTCGCTGTTCGTTTAGGTTCATCAACATAATGGTAAACAGGAACAGAATCATAATTGCTCCAGAATAGACTATTATATGTACAATTGCTAAAAATTGTGAGTTCAATAATAAATAATGACCAGCAATAGAGAAGAAACAAATCACTAAGTAAATTGCTGAGTGAATTGGATTTCTGCTAAAAATGGTTAAAAAAGCAGTTATTACGGTGATAAACGCTAAGAAACAAAATATAATTTGTACAGTTGTTGCGTGTGCAAAATCAGGAATATGTATCATTAGTTAGCGTTATTTAATTGTGAGTTTTTAATAGCCATTTCTAAAGGCATCACTAATTTATCTTTTCCAAAAATGAAATCTTCTCTTTCATAATTAGCAGGAACTAATACTTTAGAAGTTGTCAAATAGATAGCATCTTTCGGGCAAGCCTCTTCACACAATCCACAAAAAATACAACGAAGCATGTTTATTTCATAAATCGAAGCGTATTTTTCTTCTCTGTATAAATGTTTTTCATCTGGTTTACGTTCAGCAGCTTTCATTGTAATTGCTTCTGCAGGGCATGATAAAGCACATAATCCGCAAGCAGTACAATTTTCGCGGCCTTGCTCGTCACGTTTCAACATGTGTTGACCACGATAAACAGGGCTCATTTCACGAACTTCTTCTGGATAGTGAATCGTAATTTTTTTTCTAAAAAGGTGCTTAAGCGTAATAGCAAGACCTTTTACAATCGCCACAAGATACAATCGTTCCAAAAAAGACATCTCTTTATTAGAGACCACTTTTTTTCTACCCGATAATGATATAGTTTCTATTGACATTTCTTAATCTATGATTTATGATTTTCAATTTGAGATCAATCAAATTTTAAATCTATTTTATTTTTATTTGAAGCCAGTTACGGTTCTTAGAATCCTAAAGCTGCTGCGATATCGTGTCTTAAAATAACAGCACCCGTAATCATAATATTAATAATCGAAAGCGGAATTAAAATTCTCCAGCCTAAGTTCATTAATTGGTCATATCTAAATCTTGGAATCGTCCAACGAACCCACATGTAAAAGAATATGAAGAAACATATTTTTACAAATAATACCGCAATTCCTAAAAGATTAGCTGTGTTTACTCCAACATTTTCTACCATCCATTGCATTCCTGGGTAATTGTAACCTCCAAAGAATAAAACAGAAATAATAGTAGCAGAGATAAACATACTTGCATATTCAGCAAATAAATAGAATCCCATTTTCATTGATGAATATTCTGTATGATAACCTCCGATTAATTCGTTTTCACATTCCGCTAAGTCAAACGGTGTTCTGTTAGTTTCTGCAAATGAACAAATTAAGAAGATTAAGAATGATAAAGGCTGATAAAAAACATTCCAGTTCATTCCTTGCTGTTGTAATGAAATTTCTCTTAAACTCATTGTTCCTGTCATCATCAATAAAGCGATCATTGATAATCCCATTGCAACTTCATAAGAAACCATTTGTGAAGCTGCACGAACAGCTCCCATTAAAGAGAATTTATTGTTTGAAGCCCATCCACCAATCATGATACCATAAACTCCAACAGAAAGAACTCCAAAAATGTATAGTAAAGCAATATTTACATCAGTTGCCTGAAGATAAATATCTCTTCCAAAAAGATGCAGTTTATCTCCCCACGGAATTACAGCACTTGTCATTAAAGCTGTACTCATTGCAATTGCAGGACCTACAACGAATAAAAATTTGTTTGGCGTGTTTGGAAAAAATTCTTCTTTTGAGAATAATTTCATACCATCGGCAAGGGGTTGCAATAAACCTCCCCAACCTGCACGGTTTGGACCAACACGGTCTTGAAGAAAAGCAGCAACTTTACGTTCAGCCCAAGTAGAGTACATTGCCATAATCATTGTTACCGCAAAAACGACAACAATAACAACACTTTTTTCTATAATAAATGCACTTTCCATTTCTTAAACTTTTTTATCATTAGTAGTTAATGGAATTGCTGCCATACTAATTTTTTTACGGTCAATATCTCTACCTAAAAGAATATTCTTCTCTGTATCGATTTCAACTTTCTCTAATTTTTGAGTGTAGTTATTTTGGTTGATAACAGAATCTTTCTCAAATTCTCTTGGTCCTTCAATAACCCAGTCATTAACGTTTTTGTGATCAAAACGACAGCTGTTGCAGATGAATTCTTCAACTTCATGATACTCATCTTTGCGACCAGTTACACGTTGAATTTCTCCACCAAACATCCAAACTGTAGTTTTACCGCAGCATCCAGGAGTAGTACATTCTCTGTGTGCGTTATAAGGTTTGTTAAACCAAACTCTTGATTTAAAACGGAAAGTTTTGTCGGTTAAAGCTCCAACTGGACAAACGTCAATCATGTTTCCAGAAAACTCATTGTCGATTGCTTTTGAGATTCCCGTAGAAATATTAGCGTGGTCACCACGATCTAATACTCCGTGAACTCTGTTGTCTGTCAATTGATCTGCAACTTGTACACATCTTTGACATAAAATACAACGGTTCATATGCAGTTGAATATTCGGACCAATATCTTCTGGTTCAAATGTTCTTTTTTCTTCAATATAACGTGATTTTGGGTTTCCGTGCTCAAAACTTAAATTTTGAAGATCACATTCACCAGCTTGATCACAAATAGGGCAGTCTAATGGGTGGTTGATCAATAAAAATTCTGTTACAGATTTACGCGCTTCGGTAACTCTGGCAGAAGATTTACTGTTTACTTCCATTCCGTCCATACATCCTGTTACACAAGATGCCATTAATTTTGGCATTGGTCTTGGGTCAGCTTCACTACCTTTAGAAACTTCAACTAAACAACAACGACATTTTCCACCGCTGCCTTTTAATTTTGAGTAATAGCACATGGCTGGCGGTACCAAATCTCCACCAATCATACGTGCAGCCTGCAGGATCGTTGTTCCTGGTTCTACGTCTATACTTTGACCGTCTATGGTTACTTTCATCTCTTTATGATTTGAATGTTGAAAGTCGGAATATTGAAAAGAATTGCTGTCCTTTTTAACATTATGAACTTTATAACTTTCTGCTTTTTATTTTTATACGATTACTTTACCGCCTACTAAATGCTTTACTTGTGAAAAAGGTTCAGCAACAAAGTGATCTCTATTTTTAATTTTTTCTGGAAAACGAACGTGATATTCGAATTCATCTCTAAAGTGACGAATCGCAGCTGCTACTGGCCAAGAAGCGGCGTCACCAAGCGGACAAATTGTGTTTCCTTCAATTTTACTCTGAATGCTCCACAATAATTCGATATCTTCTTCACGGCCTTGACCGTTTTCGATTCTCCATAAGATTTTTTCTAACCATCCAGTTCCTTCACGGCAAGGTGTACATTGTCCGCAAGATTCATGGTGGTAGAAACGAGCAAAGTTCCAAGTGTTTCTTACGACACAAGCTGTATCGTTGTAAACAATAAATCCTCCAGAACCTAACATAGATCCAGTAGCAAAACCACCATCACTTAAAGATTCGTAAGTCATTAAACGATCTTCGCCATTTGCTGTTTTGAAAATCAATTCAGCTGGTAAAATCGGCACAGAAGAACCTCCTGGTACAAATGCTTTTAAAGGACGGCTTGAAGACATTCCTCCTAAATATTCATCAGAATTCATGAATTCGTCAACACTTAAACCTAATTCAATTTCATAAACCCCAGGATTTTTGATGTGTCCAGAAGCAGAAATTAATTTAGTTCCAGTAGAACGTCCAATTCCAATTTTTGCATAATCGTCACCAGAATTGTTTACAATCCAAGGCACCGTTGCGATAGTTTCAACATTGTTTACAACTGTTGGATTTGCCCAAAGTCCTGAAACCGCAGGGAAAGGTGGTTTAATACGAGGATTTCCTCTTTTACCTTCCAAAGATTCAATAAGTGCAGTTTCTTCTCCACAAATATAAGCTCCAGCTCCACAGTGAACGTGAAGTTCAAGATCGTAACCTGAACCTAATATATTTTTTCCTAACCAGCCTGCAGCTTTAGCCTCGGCGATTGCTCTTTCTAAAATTTTGAAAACCCACATATATTCTCCACGAATGTAGATATACGAAAGGTTTGCACCTAAAGCGTAACTAGAAGTAATCATTCCTTCGATCAATAAGTGAGGAATAAATTCCATCAAATAACGATCCTTGAAAGTTCCAGGTTCAGATTCGTCGGCGTTGCAAACTAAGTGTCTTGGTTTTCCTGATTTTTTGTCAATAAAACTCCATTTCATTCCGGCAGGGAAACCCGCGCCGCCACGACCACGAAGACCTGATTTTTTTACTTCTTCAGTAACTTCATCTGGTGTAAGTGTTTTTAAAGCTTTTTCTACAGAAGCGTATCCGCCATTTTGACGATATACTTCGTAGGTTTTAATTCCAGGAATATTGATTTTATCTAATAATATTTTTTGTGACATCTTATTTATCGTGTAATATTATTTTATCATCTCTACAATCAGCGATTAACTGATCGATTTTATCTTCTGTCAATTTCTCTTTGTAGAAATCGCCTAACTGCATCATAGGAGCGTATCCGCAAGCACCTAAACATTCTACGCCAGCAATGGTAAACATTCCGTCTGGAGTAGTTTCCCCCATTTTAATGCCTAATTTTTCAGAAGTATAATCCATTAAATTTTCGGCACCGTTTAAACAACAACAAGAAGTCTGGCAAAATTCAAACATGTACTTCCCAATTGGTTTTTGGTTGAACATGGTATAAAAAGTAACCACTTCATAAACCTCGATTGGTTTTATCTGAAGAATCTCGGCAACTTTGTCTTGCAATTCAATGCTAAGCCAGTTGTTATGCGCATCCTGCACTTCGTGCAAAACAGGCAGTAAAGCCGATTTTTGTTTGCCTTCTGGATAATGACTAATCAATTCATTGATACGAGCGATCAATGCCTCAGTCATATTTATTTCTTGTTTGTAATGTTTACGTTCCATTTTATTTTAGATTTTAGATTTAAGGCTTAAGATTTTTTAATCTGTTGTCTTTAAATCCATATTCTGCAATCTTTGTTTAAGTTTTAGATTCTTCAATCTGAATTTTTCAATTCCTAACTGTAATTTTTAAATCTACAATCTAAAATCTACAATCTTTTTTAGGCGTCTAATTCTCCTGCAATTACGTTTAAACTCGAAAGGATAACAATTGCATCAGAAAGTAATGAACCCTTAATCATTTCAGGATATGCTTGGTAATAAATAAAACAAGGTCTTCTGAAATGTAATCTATATGGAGTTCTGCTTCCGTCTGTAACTAAATAGAATCCAATTTCTCCGTTTCCTCCTTCAACAGGGTGGTAAATTTCTGCAACTGGTACAGGAACTTCTCCCATTACAATCTTAAAGTGATAAATTAAAGATTCCATAGAAGTGTAAACATCTTCTTTTGGAGGAAGGTAGTAATCAGGAACTTCTGCGTGGTATTCGTTTCCAGCCGGCATTTTATCCAAAGCTTGACGAATAATGCTTAAACTTTCCCAAACTTCGGCGTTACGAACGCAGAAACGATCGTAAGTGTCACCTGATTTTCCAACAGGAACATTAAATTCGAAGTCTTCGTAAGAAGAGTAAGGCTGTGCAACACGAACATCATAGTCAATTCCGGCAGCACGTAAGTTTGGACCTGTAAATCCGTAAGCCATTGCCTGCTCTGCTGAAATTGCGCCTACGTTTACAGTTCTATCAAGGAAAATTCTGTTTCTTTCGAATAAGTTAACGAACTCTTGCCAAGCAACAGGAAAATCTTTTAAGAAAACATCTAGTTTGCGAAAAGCTTCTGGTGACCAGTCTCTTTCGAAACCACCAATTCTTCCCATATTTGTTGTTAAACGAGCACCACAAATTTCTTCGTAAATCTCATAAACTTTTTCTCTGAATTGAAAAACGTATAAGAAACCAGTATAAGCACCAGTATCTACTCCTAGAATCGAGTTACAAATTAAGTGATCGGTAATACGAGCAAGCTCCATTACAATAACTCTTAAGTATTGTGCTCTTTTAGGAACTTCAATATTTAGTAATTTCTCTAAAGTCATCCACCATCCCATATTGTTAATAGGAGAGGAGCAATAGTTCATACGATCTGTAAGAGGTGTGATTTGATAGAAAGGACGATTTTCAGCAATTTTCTCAAAAGCTCTATGGATGTAACCAATAGTTGGTTCAGCCTCTAGTATTCTTTCACCATCCATTAATAGGATGTTTTGAAAAATACCGTGAGTCGCAGGATGCGTTGGTCCTAAATTCAGAACCGAAAGCTCGCTTCCGTCTTCGTTTAGTTTGTCCTTAATTATTTTAGCATAACGATGCTCTGGTGGTAATAATAGTTCTGACATTTTATAATGTTGAATTATTTTTTAGCAATTTGTTGTTGTTCTTCCAAAGAATCTGTCGTCTTTATCAGTTCTTCCGCTGTCTTCCATTGGGAATTCTTTTCTCATTGGGAAAGACACCATTTCGTCCATATTCAAAATACGTTTCAATTGCGGGTGACCAATAAAATTGATTCCGAAGAAATCGTATGTTTCTCTTTCCATCCAGTTTGAACTTAAGAAAATATTTGAAACGGTTTTGATCTCTGGTTTTTCACCATTCAAGTAAACTTTGATTTTAATACGTTTGTTTTCGTACCAGTTGTGCAAGTGATAAACTATCGCAAATTGACGATCTGTGTCGTTGTCTGGATAATGAATGCCGCATAAGTCTGTTAAGAAGTGAAAACGTAAATCAGAATCATTTTTCAGGAAAAGGATCAATGCTGTGATTTTTTCAGGAGTTGTTTCTAATGAAAAAATATCTCTTTCTTGTTGAAAGTTAAAAACACTTGTATCAAATGTTTCTGTAAGTTTATCTTGAATCAGGGTATTTTCTAAAGCCATCTTATGAAATGTTATAGGAAGCTAATAATTCTTGGTATTCTGGAGAGCTTCTGCGTCTAACAGATTCGCTTTTTACCAATTCTTGTAATCTCATTACTCCGTCAACGATTTGTTCTGGTCTTGGAGGACATCCTGGAACGTAAACGTCAACCGGGATTACTTTGTCAATTCCTTGCAGAACTGAGTACGTGTCGAAAACACCTCCCGATGAAGCACAAGCTCCAACGGCAATTACCCAGCGAGGTTCAGACATTTGTTCGTAAACTTGTCTTAAAATCGGGGCCATTTTTTTTGAAATTGTTCCCATTACTAATAACATATCTGCTTGACGAGGAGAGAAACTCACACGCTCAGATCCAAATCGTGCTAAATCGTAATGTGAAGCCATTGTTGCCATAAACTCAATTCCGCAGCAAGATGTTGCAAATGGTAAAGGCCAAAGAGAATTCGCGCGTGCCAAACCTACAACATCATTTAGTTTTGTTGCGAAGAAACCTTCACCAACAACACCTTCAGGTGGCGCAACCATATTTACATTTGAATCGCTCATTTTTATTTTAGATTGTAGATTTCTGATTTTAGATTTTTAATCTTGAAATCGAAATCAATATTTTAAAAAATCAACATTGTATTTTAAGAATTTATCTTTCAAATCTATTCCGACAGCTATCGGGACTAAAATCTGAAATCTAAAATTTCCTTATTCCCAGTCTAAAGCTTTCTTTTTGATGATGTAGAAAAAACCAACTAAAAGCAATGACATAAAAACAATCATTTTCAGCATTCCTTCAATACCAAGTTCTTTAAAATTTACTGCCCAAGGATAAAGAAAAATCACCTCTACGTCAAACAATACAAACAGGATGGCAACTAGGAAATATTTTACTGAAAAAGGAATACGTGCATTACCAACAGATTCGATCCCGCACTCGAAGTTTTTATCTTTAACTTCAGAGGTTCTTTTTGGGCCTAATTTTCCAGAAATAATGATTGTTCCTACAACAAAACCAACAGCTAGAATGAACTGCATTAAAATAGGAATGTAACTGTATTGATCAGATTGCATAAGCTTAGCTTTTTTACTTAAAGAATAAGCCACAAAGATAACTTTCAATGACGTAAATCACAAACTAAAGGGGGACATAAGTACGCAATGCAACAACGTTTGGGTGTAATTTTTATTGATTATAAATAAGGTCTTAAAATTTTAATATTTTTTTAAGAAATGAGCAAAAAAAAACGTCTCGATACACATCGAGACGTTTTTAAAACCATTCAGAGGCAAAAAAAATAAATTGCTATATTTTTCTTAGATTACTGCTACTTTAGCAGCAACTTTCCCTTTTCTTCCTTCTTCTTCTTCATAGCTTACACGGTCACCTTCGCGTAATTCTTCCGCGTTAATTCCTGAAGCGTGAACGAAGATGTCCTTTCCTGTTTCTTCGTCTGTAATGAATCCATAACCTTTAGATTCATTGAAAAATTTTACTGTACCTGTACGCATTGTAATTGTAATAATAATTTATAATAAAGCAAATGTAATATATAAATTCATACAAAAGACATTAGGGTGTTAAATTTTTGTAAAAATTATTGATTTCCAGTGTTTTTACGTGGTTTATTGCATCAAATTTTATATGAAATGCCATAATTTGAGAATCGTTAATTGTAAGAATATAAAAACGAGTCGATTGTAGGAATTTGAAATTTTAAGAATTTTTATTTTTAAGTATGTTTTTTCTCTTTTTTGAAAAGTAAAAAAGAGAAATATTTAGTGGTTTTAATCAAAATTAAAGTCTTATTTTAATAATCTTAAGTTATCTGTATTTTGTATAAAGGGTAGTGGAACAAGATTGAACAACGTAATCAGAGATGTATATTTTTTCCTTTTCGATTATTGCTGTATTTGGGGGGATTATAGACCAAATTGTTTTTTCTTTTGCAATTTCTCGCCCGTCTGTCATTTTGAGAATAAAAAACAATTTATACGTTTTTAATTTATGATCAAAAACCGTCGATTTAGAGTTGTTTTTTAGTTCATATTCAATTTCAATTTCTTTGTTTGTGTTTTTCTCAGAAAAGCAAATAGTTTTAACTTGTAAATTAAAATCTTTTTCCTGATCGTCAGCTTGTTGTTTTTCAAAAGCAATGTTTTTTACTGGCGGATTTGGTACTGATATGCAATTGCAAAAAGCAAGGCAGGTTAAAAAGGGTATTATTTTTTTCATTACTTAGAGAATAACATTAATATTCTTAAGATGGATTGGCTGTTATATTGATTTTTAAATTTTGTATTAATGTTCTCGATTTTTTCTCTGGAAAGCGGCATGTAGAATGAATTTATAATTTCATCAAATTTAATGGTTTCTTTCTCATGAAGATTTTTTAAAATAGTACTTCCCATCAAATTGTTGAAGGTCTTTTTATACTGTTTAAAAAGAGATTGGTAAATTTTTGGATGTTCTTTGTATTGACTGTGGTCTTCTGTAGTAAGTTCGTCTGCAAGCATTCCTAAATAAGGAAGATCTATAATGGTTTGGTCCTGAGTAATAAAAACCATCTTAGTCAAGTCTTGAAGATCTTGCTTTTTACTGCTTCTCCCATAATCAGTAAGAATTCCTGCTTGTTGTATAAAAAGCTTATTTAATTCACGTACAAGTTGTCCTAACTCAGATTCTTTGTTATCAATAGTGGATACTTTTAATCTGTTATATAATACATCTGTTAAATCGTGGATACTATTAGATATTTTCAGGATAGTTTTTTTTTCATCTACATTAAAATTTTTCAAATCGGCAACAAGTAATTCTTTGCTTAAGTCATCGTAGCGTTTTGTTAATTTGAAAAAATAAGCATCTGTGTTTTTAAAAAACAGACTTTTATCTTGTTCTTTTTCGTTAAAATCGTTAGTTACACTTACTAAAAAGTCATAGAATTTGGAACACGCCAAAACGTTATAAATAACTTCAATACGATTTTTTTTGATAGCCAATTCTTGTTCTGAAACGTTGCTGTTAATAAGAAGTTTGCCTTTTTTATTGGTGAAGTAAACAGCATCAAAGTTTTGTTTTTTCGAAAAATCATTTTTTTCAAAATCAATAAAAGGTTTGCCTTCTGTATTCAATAAGAAAGCCATGTCCTTAATTTTTTTCTCAGGCATCTCGGTTAAATAGCGATAGCTTTTGTTGTAATCAACAAGTAGTGCTTTATCTTTAAAATCTAGTGCTTTTGCATTATCTCCCAAAGCATAGTAACTGGTTGAGATATTTGCCATTAAAGCCCAATAAATTTTTTTGGTTTTTTTATTGTTTACATCATATTTAGAAACTTCACTTTCCCAAAATTTTATTTTTTCCTCAAGGAGATTTTTTATTTTAAGATAGTTCTCATCTGTGTCTTCTAAATTTCTGGTAAATTCGAAAGCATCCACAGATTGGTTTATTTGGTCAAGATCATCGTCTTTGAATTTGTATAAAGGAAGGGTTTCTTCAATTCTGGTAAAATCAATAGTTTCTTTAATTTCTTTGAAAAAATTGTACAAAACATCTTTGTTATAAAGGTCATAACAATTTTGGTTAATCGTTCCGCTTGAATTTTTAAGAAGTAATTGTATTTGGTTGTTTGCAATTTCTTCTGTTTTAATACTGAAGTTGTTATAAGCACTTACCTCTGAGATAACTTGAGAGGAGTTAAAATCTTTAGTATAAACAACTTCGTTTTTTCGTTTTATTGTAAAATTCAGCTTCGAAGTAAAGACGATTTGGCCAATATAACTGATGTCGTTACCGTTGGTTATTTTTTCTACTTTAGTATCAAGATGCGTGCTGATAGGTTGTATAAATAACAAATAGTCGCTCTGTGTTGGAGCGACTATTTCTAAATTTCTTAAGCTAAGATTGCGAATCGCATAGGCAGAGACTTGATTGTCTATTACGCTGCGTTCTGCAGGATCTTCTATGATAACACCTATTTTATTACTTTCTATTTTTACTTTAGGATATTTCCAATCATAAAATGAGTATAAGACTTGTTTTGGGCTTTGTGCAAAACAGTTTACAACAAAAAGCAGTAAAAAGATTTTTTTTATCATTATTTTTTAGAGGTCTAATTTAATTGAAAGCTCTTTTAATTGTGCGTCGTCAATTGCTGCAGGGGCATCGATCATAACATCACGTCCTGAATTATTCTTAGGGAAAGCTATAAAATCTCTAATGGTTTCTTGACCACCTAAAATAGCAACCAATCTATCCAATCCAAAAGCTAAACCTCCGTGAGGCGGCGCACCAAATTGGAAAGCATCCATTAAGAAACCAAATTGAGCTTTTGCTTCTTCTTCAGTAAATCCTAAATATTTAAACATTAACTGTTGTGTAGCTTTATCGTGAATACGGATAGATCCACCGCCAATTTCGTTTCCGTTTAAAACCATATCGTATGCATTTGCACGAACTTTTCCTGGTTCTGTTTCCAGCAAAGCCATATCTTCTGGTTTTGGAGATGTAAACGGGTGGTGCATGGCGTGGTAACGACCGCTTTCTTCGTCAAGTTCTAATAATGGAAAATCTACAACCCATAATGGAGCAAATTCTTCAGGTTTACGTAAACCTAAACGAGTTGCTAATTCCATACGAAGTGCTGAAAGTTGTGCACGGGTTTTGTTTGCTGGACCTGAAAGAACAAAAATCATATCTCCAGGATTTGCTTCTGTTGCTTTTGCCCAGTTTGTTAAATCATCTTGATCGTAGAATTTATCTACAGATGATTTGTATGTTCCGTCTTCGTTACATTTTACATACACCATTCCTGATGCTCCAACTTGCGGACGTTTTACCCAGTCAATTAATCCGTCGATTTCTTTACGAGTATAATTTCCTGCTCCCGGAACTGCGATTCCCACCACTAATTCAGCTGCATTAAATACAGGGAACTCTTTGTGTTGTGCAAATTCATTTAACTCACCAAACTTCATCCCAAAACGAATGTCTGGTTTGTCATTTCCATATGTTTTCATAGCATAGTCGTAGGTAATTCTTGGGAATTTTTCTACTTCAATGCCTTTAATTTCTTTTAATAAATGTCTTGTCAAACCTTCAAAAACATTCAAAATGTCTTCTTGCTCCACAAATGCCATTTCGCAATCGATTTGTGTAAACTCGGGTTGACGGTCTGCACGTAAATCTTCGTCACGGAAACATTTCACGATTTGGAAATATTTATCCATTCCGCCCACCATCAATAATTGCTTGAAAGTTTGCGGAGATTGTGGCAATGCATAAAATTGTCCTTCGTTCATACGACTTGGTACAACGAAATCTCTTGCTCCTTCTGGAGTTGATTTGATTAAGTAAGGCGTTTCAACTTCGCAGAAATCTAAATCAGATAGATATTTACGAACTTCCATCGCTACTTTATGACGAAACAATAAGCTGTTTTTTACAGGATTTCTACGGATATCTAAATAACGGTATTTCATTCTGATATCTTCTCCACCGTCCGTTTCATCTTCAATTGTAAATGGAGGAGTTAATGCCGAATTTAAAATAGTCAATTCAGAAACTAAAATTTCAATTTCACCAGTCGGAATGTTTTTATTTTTGGCTTCACGCTCAATAACAGTTCCTTTTACCTGAATTACAAATTCGCGGCCAAGAGTTTTAGCTAATTCAAAAACGGTTTTATCGGTACGAACTTCGTCAAAAATAAGTTGAGTGATTCCATAACGGTCGCGTAGATCGACCCAATTCATAAATCCTTTATCGCGTGATTTTTGAACCCAGCCCGCAAGTGTAACTTCGGTATTAATATTTGAAGCGTTTAATTCGCCGCAATTATGACTTCTATACATGATCTCAATTTTAGATTGCAAAAGTAAACACAAAAAACAAAATAATATAGTAAAGTGATAACTTGATGCTTATAAATTTTAAAAATTTTGTTAATTCTAAAATTTTGATGTGTAATTTCTTTAGATTTGAATCAGTAAAAACAAATATAAATATCTATGAAAAAACTTTTTGTTACTGGTCTGTTGATATTTGGCACTTTAAGTGTTGTTGGACAATCCAAAAATCAAATAAAATTTACAGCCAAAATTGCGAATAGAAATAGTGACACTCTTGTTATTAGAGGAAAAGATAATTTTAAACAAGTTATTCCGATTAACAAAAAGGAAACTTTTGCAGCTTCTTTTGATGCGCCAAAAGGATTTTATGTGTTTTCAGACGGAACCGAATCGTCTAGGTTATATTTGAAACCAAATTCTGAGGTAAACTTAACAATGAATGCCAAAGAATTTGATGAAACTATTGTTTTCAGCGGTAAAGGGGTTGAGGAGAGTAATTTTTTAGCACAGCAAGCCTTAAGAAACGAAAAACTTGAGGGGGCTTTTTCTAAAGAACCGGCTGAGTTTACAACAATACTAGAAGCTAAGAAAAAAACTGATGTTGAAAGTTTAGAGAAAGGAAATTTTGATCCAGAATTTGTTACTGCTATGAAAAGTAATCTTGAGCGTTTTAATCAATTCGCAGTTGAGAATTATGAAAGAGCGGCAAAAGCAAATAAAATGAACGGAAAGCCTTCGCCAGAGTTTGATTATGATAATTATAAGGGAGGAAAAACAAAATTGTCTGATTTAAAAGGCAAGTATGTTTATATTGATCTTTGGGCAACTTGGTGTGCACCTTGCAGAGCCGAAATTCCTTACCTGCAAAAAATTGAAGAGAAATACCATGGAAAAAATATTGAGTTTGTGAGTATTTCTATCGATAAGGCAAAAGACAATGAAAAATGGAAAAAGTTTGTAGCTGATAAAAACCTTGGAGGCGTACAGCTTTTTGCGGATAAGGATTGGGAATCTGAATTTGTTGTAAATTATGGAGTAATGGGAATTCCGAGATTTATCTTGATTGATCCAAAAGGAAACATTGTGAGTTCTGATGCTGAAAGACCTTCATCTCCAGACCTTCAAAAGCAATTAGATTCGTTATTAAACTAATTTAAGGATTAAATTTACATCGTTATCGTAATTTTAGTTTTTGATCAAAATACCAGTAAAACCAGTGCCTGAGCGCTGGTTTTTTTGTTTTAGGTAAAATTCCAATGTTAAGTTTTTATCCAATGTTACCAAATTGTTAAGTAAAAGTTTTTTTAATGTAAACAAATAAGTATATTTGATAAAGATTTGAAAACATTAATACCTAAAGATATGAAAAAGAGTATAATTTTAGCGGCGCTATTGTTCACTGGAATAGTAGTGGCACAAGAAGCAAAACCAGAATTAGAAGCTGTTGGGAACAAGGTAAAAGCTATTTATTACTATGATAATGGCAATGTTCAACAAGAAGGCTTCTTTAAGGATGGTAAATTAGACGGTGTTTGGGTATCTTATGACGAAAAAGGACATAAAAAAGCCGTTGGAGAATACACAGACGGAGTGAAAACTGGAAAATGGATTATCTTTAATGAAAACAATTTAAGCGAAGTAGCTTATGTTGACAATAAAGTAAGCTCAGTTAAAAACTTGCAGAAAAATGCTTTAGCAAATAGAAACTAATTTAGTTTCTAACAATTTATAAAAAAACCGCTTCTAATGAGCGGTTTTTTTATTTCTTAGATTTTTTTCGTCTTCCAAACCAAATAACAAAGCCTGTAACAGGAAGCGCAGAGGCAATTAAGCTTACCGTAAAGGCGAGTATTTTTCCAGGCAAATCTAGGACTTGTCCTGTGTGTATGCCATAATTCATTTCGACAACTTTTAAACCTAAGCTTTTTGAATGATAGGGATCACTTTGAATTAATTTTCCATCATAAGGATGAAAATAATAATTGCTTTGATGATCGTATCTTAACGTATGCGGATATGCTCCTGTATTAATAATGTCTCCTTTTTGCTGTGGAAATGTTACAAAGAGCATTTCGGCTTTTGGCTGCATTTTCATGGTTTGAATAAAAGCACGATCTATTGCTGTAATTGAATTAGAGGTGAATTTTGTTGTATCGATTATTGGTGCTTTTGTCTCAATTGCTTTGTCACCTCCAAAATTGAAGGTTTTGTATATTCCGTCACCAACCCATTCATATGTAAATGTTAAACCAGTTACAGCAAGAACAAAAGCGATTATTGCAATATAAAAACCGGATGTATTGTGCCAGTCATAATTAACACGACGCCATTTTGCAGACCATTTTACGGTAAAACTTCTTTTAATATCGCTTCTTCGTTTTGGCCACCATTGAATTATTCCAGAAATTAATAACAGAATAAAAATAATTGTCGAACCGCCTATAATATGTTTTCCAATATAATCAGGCAGTAATAAATACAAGTGAATGTATTCGACAATAATAAAAAAATCTGTTTTTGGGTTTTCAGTTTTTAGATATTTACCAGTGTAGGGATTAAAATAGAGGTATAAATTTTCAGTATCAGAATAGGTATAAACAATAGCAGAGCGATTTTTTCCGTAGTAAGAAACCATACTCGATTTGTTTTTTGGAACAATTTCTGCTGCTTTTTGCTGCAAAATCGACGGCATCAAAAAAGGTTTGTTCTGCGGTTCAACAAAACGCCATTCTTTACGAGTAATGTCTTTTATCTCATCATGGAAACAAAAAATACAACCCGTAATACAGACTATAAAAACAATAAGCCCGGAAATTAATCCGAGCCATTTATGTAAAAAACGTATTTGTTTTGTAAATCCCATTTTTTGATTAAAAACGTAAAAGTATACGCAAAATCAATAGAGGACAAATTATTTAAGCTAATTTTTAGACTGTCACCTTTTTAGGTTTTAAATGATAAGCCGTATAAAGAGTTATAGAAGCTAGAACAATCCAGAAAATATCGATGAAAAAGATTTGGATTTTGTTTTCCATAAACGAATTCCAAAACCAATTTCCAGAAACAATTCCGTTTGTCATTGGAATTAAAAACCCTAAAATACTTCCTGAGATTAGGCAGAATTTATTAGTGAAAGCATCATTCTTTTTAATGATAAAGAATATTGTAAGCAATAACCATCCTCCAAAATAAACAAGAAAAAGATTGTCTTTAGTTAATGGATAAAAAACTTTTACCACGATAAAAGCAAGTGCCGTGATTGGGTACATGCTTAAGCAAATAGCCAGATAAATGCGAACAACTGCTGCGTTAAAACGTCTTTTCTTTTCAGGTAAATTATTTTTTTGTCTGGCTACCAGCCAAATCATAACTCCTGAAATAATTACAAAACAAGTTATTATACCTAGAACGAAGCTTACTATTTTTAGGGCATATCCTCCGTAGTCGCCATAATGAATGCGATATAAAACATTTTTTACAACATCAATGTAAGTGGTTTGTGTAACTGGATTTTTTCTGGCGATTTCTTTTCCGTCAGAAATACGGTAAACCACTTTTCCAATTCCAGTGAATTTTTTATGATTTGGTAATTCGCCTTCTACTAAAACATGCATGTTTGCATCGCCGTAGTTTTGAATAAACACTCGTGTAATCTCAAAATCAGACCAGTTGCTTTTTGCTTTAGCAACTAATTTATTGATGTCAAAAGGTGTGGCTAATTTTTTATTGTCGAATTTATAATCAGGATCGTTATACTCTAATTCTTTGTATAATTTATCCTGATCGCCTTTGTATAATGTCATTACAGCGGGTGCCACAATTAAAAGCTTAATCATAAAAAAAGCACCTGTTACAGCATAAACAAATTGAAACGGAAGTCCGATCATTCCTAATGCCGTATGTGCATCTGTCCATAATGTTTTTAATTTTTCCTTTGGACGGAAAATGTAAAAATTAGAAACAATTTTGTTCCAATGTAATAAAAGACCTGTTATGATTGCAAATAAGAAAAACAAAGCTGTAAATCCTGAAAGATAGTATCCAACTGGATAAGGAATCTGCGCAAGGAAATGAAGACGATATAAAAATTCTCCTAGAGAATAAGACTCTTCGTAAGTGAATGATTTAAAGTTTTTATTATCCAGATAAAAGAATGATCCTTCTTTTTGTTTGGCTGGAGCCAAAGTATCTTTGGTGCCTTCCATATAAACCGCAACTCTATTTTGAACAGATGGTTTAGATATGGTAATATTTCTTCCGTGTAAAACGTGTTTTTTGTCAAGATTTTTTAAAGCGCTATTGTAGTTTAATTTGATTTCGCTTGTAACAGCGGTAGATTCACTTCTTTCCCAATTGATGATTTCATCTCTAAAAAAAGAAAAGGACCCCGCGAAAAAGATCACAAAAAGTACAACGCTGATAACAATACCGCTGACAGTATGTGTATGAAAATAGATATTATAATGACGATTGTTCATAGGTAATTACACTGCTGGATTATAAGTTTGACCAAGATAAATAAGTAGAGAAAAAACTAAGGAAAGTAAAATGTAAATGCCCCAGATTTTCCATCCGCTTTTTGCTAAAAATGCAACAATCATTAAAACAACCCAAAGTATGAATCCGCTAAAAGCCATTGTCATTAATACTTCAGGGCGACTAAACCATGATGCTAATGCTAAATGAAATGTTGTAGAAACAAGATAACCGCCAAGTATTGCGGCAGTTATTTTGGCAAAACGCGGCCAAAATGCAGGGGTTAAATATTTTGAGTTTGCTGGCATTGGTTAGTTATGGTTTAATAATAATAAAATTCTAATAGAGCAATAATAATTAGTACAGCTATTAGTGCTTTGCTGTTTACTTTTTTTAATGGTGCAAGAATGATAATAAGACTTCCAATTGTCATTAATTGAATGAAAAACATCAAAGTTCCACAGCAAAGTGATTGTGTAAATAGCCACATTGCATAAGCAGTAACTAAAAGAACTAATCCCGTAATTTTGGTTTGCTTTGGATTTTTTTTCATCCATTTTTCAAAACCTAAATCATAAGATAAAACGGCTCTTTTTGAGGTGTAATAAAGTGTATAAAAAGCTAAAAAAACGATAAGACTGGCTATTGTTATCATAATTTCATAGAATTTTAAAAAACACCTTTCGCTTTAACCGAAAGGTGTTTTGTTATTTGTTTATTAGAATCTATAAGAGAAACTTGCGATCAAAGCTCTGGCATCTTTTGGATGTACTGTTGACCATCCATCATATATTTCTTTGTTTGTAATGTTGTTTAATTTAAGTGTGATTGTAAATTTTTCAACATTGTAAAACAGCGATGAATTTAAAGCTGTATAGGCTGGTATTGTAAATGTTCCTGCAAGATTTCTGTTCATGATCATGTTATCACCAACATAATTTCCTCCAAAGCCTAAACCAAAACCTCTAAGTAACCCGTTTGTAAATTTGTAACTAGCCCAAAGGTTTGCCAGGTTTCTTGGTCCTGAATCTTCAGATCTGTGTCCTACAAAATCCGGATCTCCTTTTGTTAAAACAGCATCATTATAACTGTACCCTAAAACAATATTTAAACCATTAATTGGGTTTGCAACAAACTCTGCTTCAAAACCTTTATTTCTCTGAGCTCCATTTTGATATGAAGTCTGATCGTTTGGCAATTCAGCTGTTGGATCTGCAGGATCTATATAAGGAGTTTCTATTACATAAACTTTATCAGAAACTTGGATATCATAATAGCTGAAAGTAGCGTATAGTTTGTCTTTAAACAGGTTCAATTTAGTTCCAACTTCAAATTGGTTGGCACGCTCAGGATTAAATATAACCGGTGTTGTTACATTCGAAATACGGTTTTGTCCCGGAGCAACGTTTACGAATCCATTCATGTAATTAGCAAAAATGGAAACTTTGTCTAAAATTGGCTGATACACTAATCCTAATTTTGGAGAAAAAGCAGTTTGGTTGTATCCTTCATTTTTGGCATTCATGAAACGGTCAGCACGTAAACTTAACATTGCAGAAAATGCAGGTGTAAAGTTGATGACGTCAGAAACGTAAGCGCTATAAACTTCTTGTTTTGTGTTATTGTTATTTCTTGGACTGTTTGCAATAAGAGCGTCTGATCCTGCTTTTGTTAAATCTCCAGAATCTCCGTTTGTTTGTTTTCCAATAATGTTGTTAAACGTTTGTAAGTCATTTCCAATGTACACAAGACCATTTGCAACATATCCTGAACTGCGATCAGAAGATGTTCTTTTGAAATAATCAAAGCCTACAACGATTCTGTTTCTGAAATTTCCAATTTTGAAATCACCATTAAAGTTCTGCTGGATATCTGTTGTTATATTTTGATTGTCCTGATCTGTAAATTGTCTGCCTAATACAATTCCATCTTTAAGTGATTTGAAAAGAGGGTTACTTGTACCTTCGTATAAATAAGTATAATTTCCTTGTGATTTTGCTGAACTAGTAGAAAACACAGTTTGAGAACTCCATTGCTCAGAAAGTTTATAATTCATTTGAGCCTGAATATTGTATGAAGGAGTTTTCATTGTTAGTTCATTACTCGTGTAAGAACGTTTATTGTCGTAATTTAACTCTTTAATATTATGAACTCTTAATGGATTCCCTCTATCTAAAAACAACATAGTTGGGTTTGTAGCTTCGCTGCTCATAAATTCAGTGTTCACTAAGAATGATAATCTATCATTTACTTCATAAGATAACGAAGGTGCTATAAAATAAGATTCTTTGAAACCTGCATCCTGAAAACTTTCTTGTTTACTGTAAGCTGAATTTACTCTGAAGTTTAAAGTCTTTTTATCATTAAGAGGTGTGTTTAAATCTACAACTGCACGGTGTAAACCATAGCTTCCGGTTGTGTAATTTACTTCTCCTCCAAATGTTTTATAAGGTCTTTTTGTAGTGGTATTAATTAAACCTCCGTAAGAGATCAAACTGCTTCCAAACAAAGTTCCTGATGGTCCTCTGATAATTTCAATTCTGTCAATATTGGCTGGATCTAAACTTCCGTTTGTTAAACCAGGTAAACCATTAACCATTGTTGGCTGAACCGGGAATCCTCTTAAAGAGTAATAAGCGGCTCCGTCTCCGGCACGTCCTGTTGCAGCCCAAAGCGGTGTAATACCAGATGCATTTTTTAAAGCATCATCAAAATTAGTTACAACTTGTTCTTTTAATAATTCTCCTGTAATCGTAGTATATACTTGTGGATTTTCAAGATTTTTAAGAGGTAATCTTGATACCTGTTGGTTATCTTTACGAACAAAACGATTTTTTCTGCCATTTACCACAACTTCAGTTAATTCTTCAGAGTTTGAGGTGATGTTAAAGTTTGCTGTCAGCTCTTCACCTGCATTAACTGTTATTTTTTTCTCTATTGATGAATATCCAATAGCCGAAACTTTTAAAGTGTATGTTCCTGGTTTTACATTTTTGATTTTATAATTACCATTTTCATCAGTAATTGTCCCAAATCTAGTTCCTTTTAAAGCAATTGAAATTGCTTCTGCAGAATCGTCGCTGCTTACTGTGATTTTTCCCTTTACAGTTGCTTTTTCTTGTGCTGAGATAGTTACGCTTGCCAGAAGAAAAAAACAAAAGCTCAAAAGAGAAATTGTGAATTTATATTTCATTACTATTTAGAATTGATTTTAATAGCGCAAATTTAAACACTGATGAGCAACTACACAAGTTATTTTTATTTATTCTAAATTAAATCTTTTTTAAAGGTCAAAATTTCCATTTCTGTAAAAAATTAACACCTTAAGCAAGATTTAAGCTAATAGTAAGAAAAAAAGCCTGTTCAAATAAATGAACAGGCTTTTTGATTTTATTAAAAAATAATGAAATTACAATTCTAAAGCACGTTTAGCATCGCCATTCATTAATAATTCTAATGGATTTTCTAATGCTTCTTTTACAGCAACTAAGAAACCAACAGACTCACGTCCATCGATAATTCTGTGGTCGTAAGAAAGAGCAACATACATCATTGGGTGAATTTCAACTTTTCCGTTTACAGCAATCGGACGCTCAATAATGTTGTGCATTCCTAAAATTCCTGATTGAGGAGGGTTGATGATTGGAGTTGATAACATACTTCCAAAAACACCACCATTTGTGATTGTAAAAGTTCCTCCAGTCATATCGTCAACAGTAATTTGACCATCACGAGCTCTTAAAGCTAATCTTTTAATTTCAGCTTCAATTCCACGGAAAGTTAATAGTTCAGCATTACGAACAACAGGAACCATTAATCCTTTTGGTCCAGAAACTGCGATAGAGATATCAGCAAAATCATAAGCGATTTTGTAGTCACCATCCATCATTGAGTTAACATCTGGGTATAATTGTAAAGCTCTAGTAACTGCTTTTGTAAAGAATGACATGAAACCTAAACCTAAACCACCATGTTTTGCTTTGAAAGCATCTTTGTATTCATTACGAATTTGGTTGATTGGTGTCATGTTTACTTCGTTGAAAGTAGTAAGCATAGCCGTTTCGTTTTTAGCCGAAACTAATCTTTCTGCTACTTTACGACGTAACATAGATAATTTTGTACGTTCAGTTCCACGGCTTCCTCCAGTTGGAGTTCCCATAGAAGGTACTGCATTTACAGCATCATCTTTAGTGATTCTTCCACCTTTTCCAGTTCCAGAAACTGTTGCAGGAGCAATGTTTTTTTCGTCTAATATTTTTCTTGCTGCAGGAGATGGAGTTCCAGCTGCATAACTTGTTGCTGCCGGAGCTGCTGCTGGAGCCGGTGCCGCTTTTGGAGCTTCTGCCTTTGGTGCCTCAGCTTTTGGAGCTTCAGCTGCTGGAGCCGCTGATGCGCCACCTGCAGGTTTTGCTGCATCAGTATCAATTAAACAAACTACAGCGCCTACTGCTACTGTATCACCTTCTTCAGCTTTTAGCGTAATAACTCCGCTCATTTCAGCAGGTAATTCAAGAGTAGCTTTATCTGAATCAACTTCAGCAATAGCTTGATCTTTTTCTACATAATCTCCGTCTTTTACTAACCAAGTTGCAATTTCAACTTCTTTTATTGATTCCCCTGGTGATGGGACTTTCATTTCTAAAATCATCTTTGTTTTTGTTTAAGGTTTGTATTGCTTAAGATTTAGAGAGTTTGGCTGGTCTTTAATTCTTAAACGTTAAACTAATTTTTTATCTGAATAAATTTTTATCGAATACCATTCTAATTGCATCTGCGTGACGACGTTTTGCACGTGTGTAACTTCCTGATGCTGGAGCAGAGTATGCTTTTAATGATGCTAATCTCCATTTTACTAGATCAAAGTTCATTAACATAAAGCTGTAAGCTCCCATGTTTTTAGGTTCTTCCTGAGCCCAAACATAATCATCAGCATTTGGATATTTTGCAATGATTTCTTTGATCTGCTCAACTGGGAAAGGGAATAATTGCTCGATACGAACAACTGCAACATCATTTCTTCCGTTGTTTTCTCTTTCTGCAACGATGTCATAGTAGAATTTACCAGTAACAAATACTAACGTTTTCACTTTCTTTTTATCTACTGCATTGTCATCAATTGTTTCTTGGAAACTTCCGTTTGCTAACTCATCAACTGTAGATACGCATCTTGGATCACGTAATAAACTTTTTGGAGAGAAAACAACTAATGGTTTACGGAAATTCGTTTTCATTTGTCTTCTCAATAAGTGGAAGAAGTTTGCTGGCGTTGTACAATCGGCAACATACATATTATGTCTTGCGCAAAGTTGTAAGTAACGCTCCATTCTTGCAGAAGAGTGCTCAGCACCTTGTCCTTCATATCCATGAGGTAATAATAAAACAATACCATTTTGGTTGTTCCATTTATCTTCACCACAAGAAATGTATTGGTCAATCATAATTTGAGCTCCGTTAGAGAAATCTCCAAATTGCGCTTCCCAAATAGTTAATGCTTTTGGATTGGCTAATGCGTATCCGTAATCAAAACCAAGAACACCATACTCTGATAAAAGAGAGTTGAATACACCGAATTTTCCTTTTTTGTTTTCAATAGAATTCAATAGGATTACTTCTTCTTCAGAATCTTCAACTTTAACTACAGCATGACGGTGAGAGAATGTACCACGCTCTACGTCTTGACCAGAAATACGAATATCAAATCCTTCTGTTAAAAGTGATCCGTAAGCAAGAGCTTCTGCAGTTCCCCAATCAAGAGTATTATTGTCATATCCTGTTTTTCTATCAGTAACAATTTTACTTATTTTATTGATGAACTTTTTGTCTGATGGTAATGTTGAGATGGTATTGATGATAGAATCTAATCCTTTTTTGTCAAAAGTAGTATCTACTTTCTCTAACATTTGTGTATCTGTTACTTGAACAAATCCATCCCATTCGTTTTTCATGAATGGAGTAATGATTGTTAAGTCTTTTTTACGAGAAGCTTCTAAGTTTTCTTCTAAAGCAGATTTGTATTCTTTTTCTAAACCATTTACATAAGAGGCATCGATTACGCCGTCAGAAAGTAATTTCTCTGCGTAAATGTCTCTTGGGTTTTTATGTTTAGCGATGATTTTATATAATACCGGCTGTGTAAAACGAGGTTCGTCACCTTCGTTATGACCGTATTTTCTGTATCCTAATAAATCAATAAATACGTCACGTCCAAACTGCATTCTATAATCTAATGCAAAAGATACAGCATGTACAACAGCTTCAGCATCATCAGCATTTACGTGCAATACTGGAGATAAAGTTACTTTAGCAACGTCTGTACAGTAAGTAGATGAACGAGCGTCTAAGTAGTTAGTTGTAAATCCAACTTGGTTGTTGATTACAATATGGATTGTTCCTCCAGTTTTGTAACCGTCAAGTTGTGCCATCTGAATGATCTCATACAAGATACCTTGTCCTGCGATTGCAGCATCTCCGTGTACAGCGATAGGCAATACTTTTGAGAAATCATCAGCATAATATTTATCTTGTTTTGCTCTTGTAATACCTTCAATTACAGCTCCAACAGTCTCTAAGTGAGAAGGGTTTGGTGCTAAATTGATGTTGATGCTTTTTCCTGATCTTGTTTTTTTGTCAGCCGTAAGACCTAAGTGGTATTTTACGTCACCGTCAAAATATTCTTGATCGTAATCTTTACCGTCAAACTCACCAAAAATATCCTGAGTCGATTTTCCGAAGATGTTTGCTAAAACGTTCAAACGACCACGGTGAGCCATTCCCATTACGAATTGTTCAACACCTTTTTCAGCAGCTTGCTCGATCAAAGCGTCAAGAGCCGGAATGATAGATTCACCACCTTCTAATGAGAAACGTTTTTGTCCAACATATTTAGTATGAAGGAAGTTCTCGAAAGAAACAGCTTGATTTAATTTATTTAAGATTGTTTTCTTTTCTTCTGTAGAGAAATTAGGCTGATTAACATTTACAGCTAATTTATCTTGAATCCATTTTACAACGCCAGGATTTCTGATATACATATACTCAATACCAATATGCTGGCAGTAAATAGCTTGAAGACGATTTACGATATCCTGCAATGAAGAAGGTGTCATTCCAATTGTTTGTGCAGCATCAAAAACAGTAGAAAGATCAGCAGTTGATAATCCGAAATTTTCGATGTCTAAAGTTGGAGATGAAGTTCTACGGTCACGAACAGGGTTTGTTTTTGTAAACAAGTGTCCGCGAGTACGGTATCCGTCAATTAATTTTAGTACGTTGAATTCTTTTTGCAGTTTTTCTGAAACCAAACTGCAGTCTGCGTTGCCGCTAGTCACATATTCAACAATCTGTTGAACTGGATTTTCGTCATTATAAACCGTCTGTCCAAAGTCAAAACCTTGAAAAAAACTTCTCCAGCTTGGCTCTACGCTGTCTGGGTTTACTAAATATTGATCGTATAATTGTGCGAAAAACTCTGTATGCGCTGCATTTAAAAATGAAAACCTATCCATAATATTAGTGAATATACTTTTTGTTAAATAGAATGGCAAAAGTACAACAATCGCCTTTATTTAAATCTTTTTTTTACGTACTTTTACGTAAAAATTTGTTAAAAATAGACTTAACTATGAATAAAATTCAATTTTCAATCGATTGCAGATCTTTTTTTGTGATTATAGCAGTCTTGTTTTCCAGTTTTACATTTGCACAGCAGAAGTATGTTATAGATAACAGTAATCATTTTTGGGACAAGGTTCAATTTGGAGGCGGACTTGGTGTTGGAATTGGTTCAGGTTATACCGATATTTCTGTAATGCCAAGTGCAATTTACAATGTCAACCCAATTGTATCGGTTGGTGTAGGATTGCAATTTGGCTATTTATCATCTAAAAATTATTACGATTCATTCGTTTATGGAGGAAGTTTAGTTACACTTGTAAACCCGATTCCAGAAATTCAATTGTCTGCAGAGTTAGAGCAGGTAAGGGTAAATACAGATTATGACTCGACTCCATACAGACCAAGTTATTCTGATAATTATTGGAATACTGCGTTGTATCTTGGTGCTGGTTACAGAACCGGAAGTGTTACCATTGGCGCACGATACGATGTTTTGTATGATCCAGACAGAAGTCTTTACGGATCTGGATTTATGCCTTTTGTGAGAGTTTATTTTTAAAGATGCTAAGGCGCTGAGATGCTGAGATTCTAAGTTTTTAAATGCAGAAATTTGAAGAAGATTATTTTTATAATTACAGTAATTATGGCTTTGGGCTGTAACAATTCTAAGAAGTCAGATGTTGATAATAAAGAGGAAATGGTTGCAAAAAAAGAGTTGCGACCTTTTTTTGATTCGGATGAAATCAATCATTATTTTGTGGATTATACTCTTGAAAGTATAATTGATTTTGAGGAAAAAAGTAAAAAATCAAAAAAACATCAAGAGTTTGAAGATTTATTTATGGGATATTTTCCTGATAGTATTCCTAAAAGAGATTTTGAAGAAATTTTGATAAGTCATAATTATAAGAAATCGAATCTTACTATTAAGCAGCAAAAGGAAATTGAAAATGTATTCAGTCAAAAAGATTCGCTACAAATGAGTGCTTATGCCTGTGTTCCTGAATATCGGGATATTTTTATCTTCAAAAAGAAAGAAAAGACAATTGGGATAGCAAAAATCTGTTTTAAATGTGGTCGTTTCCAAATTATCGGAAGTGAAATTGATACCCAGTATTTTGGACTTTTTGAGGAATTAGATAAATTACATAATATCGTTCGTTCCAATGATAAAAAAACTTAGAACCTTAGCCCCTCAGTACCTTTACTTATAATAATTCCTAAACCAAACCTTTTGCCATTCTCTTTTTAAAATCAGAAAAGCAACCTGTTCAGCCAAGATTACTAAATCAGAACCATCTAGTTTTTTGATTTCGTTTTCAGAAACATCAATGATATAAAGCAGATTTAAGTATTCAGCAAATTTGTACTGAATCATTCTGTAGATTTTTTCGTGCAGCTGAATTTTTAGTTCTTCGGGAGAAACACTTAAAGGGAAATCGATTCCTTCATTGGCCAAATTAAAATCTTTGTTGATCTGCTCAATCAGACTTAAATATAAGTTTTCTCTCTCGGCATCAGCCAATAAAAAATCGGTATTTTCAGGAATCGGAAACATTGATGCTTTTTAAGAATTGAGGCAAAGTTAAAACTAAAAAATCATTTTACAGTCGATTCTCGTTCTATGATTCTCGTTGGAAGTTCTATAATTTGATGCGTTATTGGCCGATGCTCTTTCATATCGGCAATTTCATCAATTAAAATAGAAACTGCAGTGTGTCCCATTTCAAATCCAGGCTGATCGATTGTCGTTAATTTAGGCGAAATAACGGTACTCATAAACCAGTTGCTAAAACCAAAAACCGCCACCTGATCCGGCGTTTTGATTTCCGCCTCATTAAAATATTTTATAATGCCAATGGCAACCAAATCGGTAATGGCAAAAATGGCGTCTATATCTGGATTCTCGGTCATTATTTTTTGGGCATTTTCGTAGCCGTCCTCAAAATCAGTGTTGTTGTCGCAAACATAAACCAACTTCGAATCATACTCAATTCCGTGTGCTTCAAGGGCTCTTTTATAGCCAAGAAAACGATCAATCGAATTTTGCGGCACATACGAACCCCTAAAATGCGCAATTCTTTTGTAACCTTTATTAATAAGATAGGAAACAGCATCAAAAGCCGCTTTGGCATCATTAATCACCACTTTAGAACAATCTACTCTTTTGGCAATTTTATCAAACAAAACAACAGGCGTGTTTTTACGAATGGCTTCATTAATATGAGAGAAATCATCGGTCTCGTTCGAAAGTGACATTAAAACACCGTCAACCCGCTTTTGAATCAATAAAGCAAGCTGTTTTTTCTCCATCTCATATTTTTCGTTCGATTGTAATATGATAACCAGATAACCTCTCTTTTCGGCTTCTTCTAAAATTCCGTTTAAGACGCTCGAAAAAAAGTGGTGAACAGTTGCAGGAATAATGACACCAATAGTTTTGGTTTCGTTGGTTCTTAAATTAACCGCAACAGAATTAGGCATATAGTTCATCGTCTCGGCCATTTCGATTACTCTGGCGCGGGTCGATTTACTAATGTCTGTATATCCTTTTAGCGCTTTTGAAACCGTTGTAACCGATATTCCTAATGCTGAGGCTATGTCTATTAATTTTGTGTCATTCATGAAATAAATGTACTAAAAAATAAACTGCATTGATGAAAAAATAATTTTCGAAAACGTTTTAGGTAATTTCGAAAACGTTTTCGATTTTTAATTCTTATATTCCTTATTATTTGTTTTTAAGTTTGACAGTGATAACCATAATTACTAACTAACCGAACAAAAAAATGAAAAAGCTGCACCATTATTTAGGTACATTATTTTTAATGTTTTGCCTATTTTTTTTACCCAATAATCTGTTTGCCCAAAATACAGCCAAAGTTTCTGGAAAAGTACTCGACGATAGCGGCGTGACAGTTCCGGGAGCAAATGTAACGCTTAAGGAAACAGGAAAAAGTACCGTTACAGATGAAAACGGAGGATATTCATTCTCAAACATCGAAGCAGGAACATACACTATTATTGCAACGAGCGTAGGGTATAAAACTTTCGAAAAAAAAATAGCTGTAAAAGAAGGAGAATCAGTCGAAGCGAATTTACTTCTTGAAGGAGAATCGCAAAGTTTAAAAGAAGTTGTAGTAACAGGTTCGTCTGCTCCAAGATCTAAATTAGAATCCAGCGTTGCCATTACCACATTAGGTGCAAAAGCAATCGAAGACAGAGCGCCATCGAGTACGGCTGCTTTATTACAGACCATTCCGGGATTTGTGGTTGAAGCATCTGGAGGAGAAATTGGAAACAACCTTTTTGCGAGAGGAATCCCTTCTGCGGGAGCTTATGAATATGTACAAATTCAAGAAGACGGATTACCGGTTTTTGAAGATGGAGCTTTGCAATTTGCCAATGCAGATACATTTTACAGATTAGACGAAACTGTAAGCAAAATGGAAGCTGTTCGTGGAGGTTCTGCCTCAATTTTTGCCAACAATGCTCCGGGTGGAATCATCAACTTTATTTCTAAAACAGGTCAGAATGATTTTCAAGGAAGAGCAAAATTCACGACTTCAGATTATGGAATGTTCAGAACCGATCTTAATTTATCAGGCGCTTTAATTCAGGATAAATTATTTTTTAATGTCGGCGGATTTTACAGATCTGATAATGGTGTAAGAAATACTGGTTTTACAGCAAATAAAGGCGGACAAATAAAAGGAAACATTACCTATAAATTTGACGACAACGATTATTTAAGAGTGAATTTTAAACATCTTGACGACAGAAATACATTCTATTTGCCAATTCCGCTAAAAAGCAATAACGGAAAAGTAGAAGGCATTCCGGGATTTAATCCGAATTACGGAACATTGACTTCGGTAAATTTAAGTCATTTAAATGTTCCTCAATACGGAGGAGGAACTTTTAGCGCAGATTTAGAAGATGGTTCTCATCCAATTATTAACTCAATTGGAGCTGAATTCAAAAAGAAAATATCGGATAAAGTAACGTTTAAGAATTCGTTTAAAAACACCAATATCGATTTAAATTACAATGCGATTTTTCCAAATGGAGGACCTTGGACTCAAGATGCCTATGCAACAAGCGTTCAAAATACAACAGCAGGGAACTTAGCTTATACTTACGTAGACAACGGTGCGACGCTTGATCCAAACGCTTTAATTATGAGAGCAGATCTTTGGCACATTGAGAAAAAGATGAACAACTTTGCTAATAATTTCTCTTTTTCTTTTGATTTAGATCCAGTGCAGTTAACAGCAGGTTACTACTATTCTAACTGGAAATCTAACCAATACTGGAACTGGAATTCTTATTTAGTAGGTGTTTCAGATAATCCGAGATTGTTAAATGTAAAAGACAATACAACCGGAATTAATCATACTTGGAATGGTATAGAAAGAATTACATGGTTAGAAAGAGATGCACAGACAAAAGGACTTTTGAATGATGTTTATGCTGATGCCGAAATTAAAGCTACAGACAAATTAACTTTTAATGCAGGTTTAAGATATAATAAAGACAAATATTCAGGATACAGAGACAATGCCAGATTTTTTGCCGAAGATTTAGGAATTTTAGATAATAATACGGCTGATGATAAGGTTACAACTGTAAAAGGAAATCCTTATACATATTGGAGATATGATGTAAGCGAATGGTCGTATACTGCTGCAGGAAACTACAAATTCAACGATAACATGGCTTCGTATGTTCGTTACAGCCACGGATTTAGATCTCCAATCGAAGAATCATTTTATGATAACGCAGCCGATTTAAGCAAATTAGAAAACACAGAAGTAAATCAGTTTGAATTGGGCTATAAATATGCAAGTTCTTTCTTCTCTGTAAATGCGAATTTGTTTCACATGAATTTGAAAAATGTTGCCTTCACGGATATTTTATCTGATGGATCTTCAGAAAATAAATTTGCCGATGTAAACAATATTGGTCTTGAGGTAGAAGCCAATGCGAGATACGAAATGGTGAAACTGAATTTTACATTTACTGTTCAAAAACCAGAATACGACAATTTTACAGGAACAAATGCAGATGGTTCTACTTTTGATTTTAACGGAAATACAGCAAGAAGAATCCCTAAGTTTTTCTGTAACCTAAGACCAGAAGTTGATATTACAAAAGACTTTACAGCTTATGTTCAGTTTTCTTATTTCGATAAAAAATTCACGAATCAGGATAACAAACAAGTTTTACCAGCTTACAAAGAAGTAGGTGCGGGATTAAGTTACAAGTATAATAATCTTCGTTTTGCAGTCGATGCTTCGAATTTATTCAATGAAATTGGTTTAACAGAAGGAGATCCAAGACAAACAACATCTGCAGCAAGCGATGTGTTTATGGCAAGACCTATTTTAGGACGTGCTTTTAGATTTTCGGTAGCGATTAATTTCTAAATTTATAAGTCAACATAGAGTTACTGTAGAGGCGCACAGAGTAGTGCGTCTCTGCACGGTAACCACAAAGCACAGACAAACAAATAAAAAATGAAAAACATAGGAATTAAAATCTCACTCTACCTTAATTATTTTGTCTTCGCTATTTTATTAAACAGTGTAGGCATTGTGATTTTAAAATCGCAGAAAAATTACGGAGTCGATGAAGTTCAGGCGAGTATTTTAGAAGCTTTTAAAGACATGCCAATTGCAATTGTATCCTTTTTTATAGCCTCTTTTTTACCAAGAATAGGCTATAGAAAAGCGATGTTAATAGGATTAGGTTTGGTTACTTTAGCCTGTATTTCTATGTATTTTGGAAACTCATTCGACAGTGCAAAAATTCTTTTTGCTACCGTTGGAGTTTCGTTTGCCTTGATAAAAGTTTCCGTTTATTCATTAATAGGAACCGTAACCGAAACCAAAAAAGAACACAACGCTTTAATGAGCAGTATTGAAGGTTTTTTTATGGTGGGAATTGCGTTGGCTTATTTTTTATTTCCAGCTTTTAATAACGAAAACGATCCCAATTCATGGTTAAATGTTTATTGGTTATTGGCAGGATTATCGTTTGTGTCTTTTCTGTTTTTGCTCTTTGTAAAATTTGAAGAAACCGAAGTTGCAGCAGGAGCAAACCTCAAAGATGATTTTCTGCAGATGTTTAAATTAATGGCAAAATTGCTGACAGTTATTTTTGTAATCAGCGTTTTTTTATTTGTAATGATTGAACAGGGAATTCTTTCGTGGTTACCCACATTCAACACAAAAGTGCTTCATCTTCCGGAAAACATCAGCATTATGATGGCTAGTATTTTGGCTATTTCATTAGCTATTGGAAGAATGATTGCCGGTATTGTAACCAAAAAAGTAAACTGGATTTGGGTGTTGAGTTTCTGTATTATTTCTGCCATGCTTCTCGTAACATTTGTACTGCCAAAAACAGTAGGATTAGAAGTAAAAAGCATCAATACACTTTCAGATATTCCCTTAATTGGTTTCGCATTTCCTTTAATAGGATTGTTTATTGCGCCCATTTATCCGTTATTAAATTCCATCGTGTTGAGTGCTCTGCCAAAAAATCTGCAAAGTTCTATGACTGGATTAATTGTCATTTTTTCTGCTCTTGGCGGGACTTTGGGTTCCAGAATAACAGGCTGGTTATTTAAAAATGAAGGGCCTGAAAAAGCTTTTTATTTTACCTTAATTCCAATGACCTTATTATTGATCTCCTTTTTTATTCTTAAAAAAATAACTGCAAAAGATGAAATTTAAACTCCATATAACTCAAACCATCGAAAAATTATTGGCTCAGGAAGATACTGACGGCGATAAAAAAATTACGATAGATGACAACGGTCCTAAAAGTTTTTTATTGAATGATGAAAACGGAAATTCGGCAGTAATTGAAGGAACTTATCAGCTTTCGAATTTATTGCAGGAACTGGCTTTGGCTAAGAAAAACAACACCGAATTTGCTTCAATAGACTTAAATGAAATCACCGAAGATCCTGTAAAAAGAATCTCAAGAAAAATAAAAGACCTGTATTGGAGCGGTCTTACCCGAACAATTGATGCCATTGGCGTAAAGAAAATTCTTGAAGACGATAAAATCGAAAATGAATTTGCCTATTTGTACGTGCCATTTGGAGATGAAATTGTTTTTGATTATTTCAAAAAATTAGAAGCTTCAACGCCAAAGTTAAAAGTGGTGCAGATGCCTAAAAATATTACGCCCGAATATGTTTTATCGTTGAACAAAAAACCGGGGATTCTGGCATTGGCACTTCAAATAAAAAACAATGAAATTTCGGGAGTTCCGTTTGTGGTTCCCGGCGGCAGATTCAATGAAATGTACGGCTGGGACAGCTATTTTATTGCCAAAGGACTTTTAATTGATGATAAAATTGAGCTTGCATTAGGCATTGCCGAAAATTTTAAATACCAAATTGATCATTACGGAAAAATTCTAAATGCTAACCGAAGTTATTATTTAACCCGCACACAGCCGCCGCTTTATTCTTCGCTTATTATTGATGTTTTAGAAAAATCAAATCCAGATATTTTTTGGATAGAAAGACATTTAAAAACGGTTATAAAAGAATATCAAACCGTTTGGATGGAAGAGGGAAAACGACTTACGGCAAACGGTTTAAATCGTTATAAAGCGGAAGGAATCGGACTTCCGTTTGAGGTAGAAGAAGGACATTTTGATGATATTCTGGAACAGTTTGCTCCAAAATATAATTTATCTACACGTGAATTTGAAAAAAAATATCTTGAACGAGAGGTGGTTGATGAAGAACTCGATAAATATTTTATTCATGATCGAAGTATGCGCGAAAGCGGTCACGATACAACCAATAGATTAGTTGGAATTTGTGCCAATTTAAATACAGTTGCGATCAATAGTTTACTCTATAAGTACGAAACGGATATTGCTTTTTTGATTCAGAAATATTTTAAAAACGAATTTCAATATTTTGAAGACAAATCGTTTTCAAGTGAATATTGGCTGCAAAAAGCTTCTTCGAGAAAAGAAAAAATAAACAAATTATTATGGAATTCTGAAAACGGAATTTATTTCGATTATGATTTTGTGAATGAAAAGCAACATGTTTTTGATGCTGCGACTACTTTTTATCCGCTTTGGGCCAAAATAAGCACGCCGGAACAAGCCGAAATTTTGGTAAAAAAGACACTCCCGAAATTTAAAATGAAAGGCGGAATTGCAGGAAGTACCAAAGAATCTATTGCGGGTATAAATGAAAATGCACCAATGCGCCAATGGGATTATCCGTTTGGCTGGGCACCGCATCAAATGCTTTTGTGGGAAGGTTTATTGAATTATAATTTTAATGAAGAAGTGCAGGAAATGGTCTATAGATGGCTTTGGCTCATTACCAGAAACGCGGTGGATTACAACGGAACAATTCCGGAGAAATTTGATTTATCGATAAGCTCACACAAAATTTTCGCTGAATACGGAAACGTAGGAACCGAATTTAATTATATAACTGAAGAAGGTTTTGGATGGATGAACGCTTCGTATCAATATGGTTTAACAATTTTAAAAGACGATTTTAAACAAAAATTATCATATTTAGTGGATCCAGATGATTTGTTTTCATAAGCCTTCGACTTCGCTCAGGATGACAATAGTAATGTCAGGCTGAGCGAAGTCGAAGCTCTTTTAAATGTCGAAAAATGACAAAAAACGACAAAACCGAAAGGTTTTAAAAATCTATCGGGTTTACATCGTAATAAAAGTGAAGATTTTTTTCGTCGTGAATTACACAAATTGCACTAATTTAATTAGTGCAGAAACTCGCGGTAAACAAAAAAATCTTGTAATTCTTAAAATCTCTGGTTAAAAACTAAACTTTTCTATCCATTAAATTCTCGCCAAATGTTCTTAAAACATTTTTCTTTTCTGGGCTGATTTCCATTTTTTCCAAAGTTTCAAAAGCTTTAAGAGTATACATTTCAATAGTTTCTTGTGTCGCTTTTGAGGCGCCGGATTCGTTGAAAATAGCTTTCGCTTTTTCAATTTTCTCTGAATTATCCTCTAGTTGAATGCTGAATAATTTTTGTAATTCATCGGCTTTTTCTGGCGTTGAGAATTCTAATGCTTTTATATATAAGTATGTTTTTTTGTTCTCAATAATATCGCCGCCAACTTGTTTTCCAAAAGTTTCAGGATCTCCAAAAGCATCTAAATAATCGTCTTGAAGCTGAAAAGCTAAACCTAAATTTAGTCCGAAATCATAAATTAAATCGGCTTCTTTTTCTGAAGTTTTGGCAACAATTGCGCCCATTTTCATTGCTGCTGCTACAAGAACAGCAGTTTTATATTCGATCATTTTTAAGTATTCTGTAATGGTAACGTTGTTTCTTTCTTCAAAATCAACATCCCATTGCTGTCCTTCGCATACTTCAAGAGCAGTTTTACTGAAAAGTTTGGCTAAGTCTCTAAAAACAGTTGGTTCATATTGTTCAAAATACTGATAAGCCAAAATAAGCATTGCGTCACCAGAAAGAATTCCGGTGTTCAAATTCCATTTTTCATGAACTGTTATTTGTCCTCTTCTCAAAGGTGCATCATCCATAATATCATCATGGACTAACGAAAAATTATGAAAAACTTCAACCGCCATTGCTGCTGGAAGCGCCGTTTTATAAGTAGTGTCAAAAACTTCAGAAGCCATTAAAGTCAGTACTGGGCGTATGCGTTTCCCGCCAAGTCCTAAAATGTATTCAATAGGTTCATAAAGATTTCCGGGTTCTTTGTGTATGTCTTGTTTTTTTAAATAATCAATAAAAAAATCCTGGTATTGACTTATATCGTGCATGAAATTCTAATTTATGAGCCTCAAAGATACAATTCATTAATGAATTATTTTGGCCTTAAAATTCCAAAAGCAAGTTTCTGCTTAAAATTGTCCTGAAATGTATTAATTCTTAAGAAGTTAAAATTATTTAAAAAAAACACGGAAACTTTTTTGGTGTTTAGAGTTTCCTGTTTATATTTGCACCGTTAATTTGGAAACTTGAAACACTGTAAAAGTTTCCGTAAGAGGTTTGAGGAAGCTATAAACTCAATAAAATCAAATATTTATGAAGACAACATGGACTTTAGATTCGACACAATCAGATGTTTTAATAAAAATGAGACATTCGATAATTGCTTATTTAGGAGGGACAACGAATAAATTTGGCGGTTATGTGAATATCGAAGACAATGAAATTGAAGATGCGTCGGTTGAATTTTCACTGGATATAAATAACAAAAACGAAAGTTTTCAGCAGATAGATACTTATCTGCAGCTTCAGGATTTTTTTGATGTAGACGAGCATCCTATCATCAGTTTTAAATCGACTTCATTTCAAAAGGTGAATAATAATATTAACTTTTTTAAAGGCGACTTAACAATAAAAGATGTGACTAAAGTTGTAGAACTTGATGCAGAATTTATTGGCGTTAATACTTACAATGGAGAGCGAAAAGTTGCATTTGAAATTAAAGGAGATATTAGACGTCAAGATTTTGGACTTGACTATAATTCATTTAATCATAACGGAGGTTTAGCACTAGGCAAAGATATTAAGCTGATTGCAAACTTAGAATTTAGTATATAAATCTTACAGAAAGTATAATTTAATGTAAAATTATTACAAATATAATGGAAACTATTTTTTAGATTTTAGTTTCCTGAGTATATTTGTGATGCAAGTCGGAAAATTAAAATGAAAGAGAAAATTATTTCGAAAGCCAGTGAACTTTTTTTGAAGCTTGGTTTTAAGAGCGTTACGATGGATGATATTGCGGGTGAAATGTGTATTTCGAAAAAAACGATTTACAAGTATTTCTGTAATAAAGAAGTTTTGATTGAAGAGAGTACTTCGACGGTTCATAAACAAGTGCATGGAATAATCGACACTATTGTGGCTAAGAACTTCAATTCGATTCAAGAGAATTTTGAAATTAGAGAGATGTTCCGTGATATGTTTAAAAACAATACAGACACATCGCCAATCTATCAGTTAAAGAAACATTACCCAGAAATTTATCAAAATGTATTGTCGTACGAAATCGACCAATGTACACAGTATTTTAGAGAAAATATAGAAAAAGGAATCCGAGAAGGATTATATCGCCCCGATTTAAATATTGACATTTATGTGAAGTTTTATTACACTTTAATTTTTCATATAAACGAAACAACTGTCTCTGAAAGAGAAGCGCAGGAAATAGAATTGGAAGCTTTGGAGTATCATACCAGAGCTATGGCAACAGAAAAAGGAATAGTTGAGTTAGAAAAACAACTCGAAAAAGTTAGAGCATAATCATCAATCTATTATAAACATGATTTTTAAATCATCAATCCAAAACAAATTTTAACTTCATATGAAACGAATAGTTCTTATATTTTTGTGTACAATTGGCTTATCGGTCAATGCGCAAGTAACAACTTTAACCTTGAAAGACGCACTTAATTATGCGCTTCAAAATAAAGCAGATGCTAAAAAAGCAAAATTACAGGTTGAAAATAGTGAGTACAAAATTCAGGAAATACGTTCTAGAGCATTACCTCAAATTTCTGCTAACGGAAATTTAACTCATAATCCAATAATTCAAACAACAGTTATTGACGGAGCAGGATTTGGTCAGCCGGGAACTACTATTCAAGCGGCATTTGGTCAAAAATGGACATCAACTGCTGGAGTTTCTTTGACTCAGGCAATTTTTGATCAATCTGTTTTTACAGGATTAAGAGCTGCAAAATCTACTCGTGAGTTTTATCAAATAAACGATCAGTTAACAGAAGAGCAGGTAATTGAAAGAGTGGCAAACAACTATTATGCTGTATATGTACAAAAAGAAAGATTGGTTTTGTTAGACAGTAACTATGTTAATACTACTAAGGTTCGTGACATTGTAAAAGGACAGTTTGGTAACGGTTTGGCTAAGAAAATTGACTTGGATCGTATTGTTGTAAAAATGTCAAACATTGATACTGAGCGTCAGCAAATTAAAAATCAAATTACATTGCAGGAAAATGCTTTGAAGTTTTATATGGGTATGCCTATTGAAACGGTAATCGATATGCCTAAAGAAGAATTTGAAGTGGTGCCTGCATCATTAACTGAGCTGCCAAATATTGAAAATAGAACAGAATACTTGCTTTTGAAAAAACAAGAAGAACTTTTAGTATTCAATAAAAAAGCGGTTGAGGCAGGATATTATCCAACACTTTCGCTGACTGCTGGTTACAATTATATTGGTCAAGGACCTAATATGCCTTGGTTTGCAAAACCTTCAAATGGCGTGTATTGGTCAGATTTCTCTGCAATTGGATTGAATTTGCATGTGCCGATTTTTACAGGTTTTGGAACTCGTGCAAAAGTAAGACAGGCTGATGTAGAAATCAGAACACTTCAAGAGGATATTAAAGACACTAAACTTTCGCTTGATTTAGATTATAGAAATGCAATGGCTCAAATTGACAACAACCTTGTAACGATCCAAAATCAAAAAGAAAATATGCGCTTAGCGACTGAGATTTTAAGCAATACAAAAAATAATTATCTTCAAGGATTAGCATCATTAACAGATTTACTGGATGCTGAAAATGCATCTCTTGAAGCTCAAAATAATTTTACAAGAGCAGTTTTAAATTATAAAATTGCCGAAATATCTTTAATCAAATCAAAAGGCGAACTTAAATCTCTTATTAAATAACTAATTACAATGAAGAAAACTATTATAACAATCGTAATCATAATCGCAGCACTGGGGGCGATTGGGTATGTCTTAAATAATAATAAGAAAGAAAATAAAGAAAAAACAGATATTGTTGCAGAAAAAAATGCAGCAGTTTCAGTAAAAGTTTCACCGGTAAAAACAGAAGAAGTTTCATTGGACTTTGTTGCAAACGGAAACTTTCAGCCTATTCAAGAATTAACATTCTCAGCTGAGAAATCTGGAAAAGTAATCAGCGTTTTGGCTAAAGAAGGTGATTATGTACGTGTGGGTCAAACATTGTTAACCATGAGAGGTGATGTAATCAATGTAAGCGCACAACAAGCACAAGCAGCATATCAAAATGCAAAATCTGATTACAGCCGATACGAAAATGCTTTTAAAACAGGCGGTGTTACTAAGCAACAATTAGATCAGGCAAAATTAGCTTTAACAAATGCTGAGTCTAATCTTAAACAAGCAAATATCAATGTTGGAGATACTAAGGTAAAAGCACCAATTAATGGTTTTATCAATAAAAAATACATTGAGCCGGGATCTATCCTAACAGGTATGCCTGCAACTGCATTGTTTGATATTGTAAATGTTTCTAAACTAAAACTTATTGTTACTGTAAACGAAAATCAAGTAACAAGTTTAAAATTAGGAGATCATGTTAATATTACTGCAAGTGTATATCCTGACAAAACTTTTTCTGGAAAAATTACTTTCATTGCAGCAAAAGCTGACGAGTCTTTAAACTTTCCTGTTGAAATCGAAATTACAAATAACACTAATAACGATCTAAAAGCAGGTATGTACGGAACTGCAAACTTTGCATCAAAACAACAAAAACAAAGCATGATGGTTGTACCTAGAAATGCATTTGTTGGAAGTGTAAGCAGCAACGAAATTTTTGTAGCTGAAAATGGTATTGCAAAATTGAGAAAAGTAACTGCAGGTAGAATTTTGGGTGATAAAGTTGAAGTTATCAATGGTTTATCTGATGGAGAAAAAGTAATCGTTACAGGACAGATTAACTTACAAGACGGAAATACAGTAGAAATTATTAAATAATTATTTGGCTATAAGCTTTAAGCAATAGGCAATAAGCTGATAAAAAAGCTTAAAGCCTAATGCCTACAGCCTAAAGCATAACAAAAAAATATATGAAATTAGCCGAAATATCCATAAAACGTCCGTCGTTAGTAATTGTATTGTTTACGATTCTAACGCTTGGTGGATTGTTCAGTTACAGCCAGCTAGGCTACGAGCTGATCCCAAAGTTTGAACAAAACGTTATTACCATTTCTACCGTTTATCCTGGAGCTTCTCCGAGTGAGGTTGAAAATACTGTGACCAAGAAAATTGAGGACGCGATCGCATCCTTAGAAAATGTCAAGAAAATTGACTCTAAATCGTACGAAAGTTTATCGATCGTATCGATTACATTAACATCAAACGCAAAAGTCGATTTCTCTTTGAACGATGCACAGCGAAAAATTAACGCAATCATCAGTGATTTACCAGATGACGTTAAAACGCCGGCATTGACCAAATTCTCGCTGAGTGATTTACCAATTATGACGCTTGGTGCTAACGGAAAAATGGATGAAGCTGCGTTTTATGACTTAATTGACAAAAAAATTGCGCCTATTTTATCTCGTGTACAAGGTGTTGCTCAGGTAAATATTATTGGTGGATCAGAGCGTGAAATTCAAGTAAATCTTGATGCAGTAAAAATGCAGGGTTACAACTTGTCAGTTCCTCAGGTACAACAAAATATCTTAACGTCAAACTTAGATTTCCCAACAGGAAACATCCAAACTCGTAATCAAAAAATATTAATTCGTTTAGCGGGTAAATATAAAAGTGTTGAAGAATTAAGAAACTTGGTAGTTTCTTCTCAAAACGGAATACAAGTTCGTTTAAGTGATATTGCTGATGTTCAGGATACGCAAAAAATTGCGGAGAAAATATCACGTGTAGATCAAAAAAGTGCGATCGTTTTACAAATCGTAAAACAATCTGATGCAAATGCGGTAGCGGTAAGTGAGCATTTATTAAAAACAATTGCAACTCTTGAAAAAGATTATAAAGAAAATCAACTAAAATTAGAAGTAGCAAAAGACAGTACAGTATTTACACTTGAGGCGGCAGATTCTGTAGTACACGATTTATTAATTGCAGTAGTTCTTGTTGCTTTTGTAATGTTGTTCTTCCTGCACAGTATTAGAAACTCATTGATTGTAATGGTATCTATTCCTGCATCGTTAATTGCTACATTTATTGGTATTTATTTAATGGGATATACTTTGAACTTAATGAGTTTATTAGGATTGTCTCTAGTTGTAGGTATTCTGGTCGATGATGCGATTGTGGTATTAGAAAATATCTACAGACACATGGAAATGGGTAAAAGCAGAATTCGTGCATCTTATGACGGAACTGCTGAAATTGGAGGTACAGTAACTTCTATTACTTTAGTAATTGTCGTGGTATTCTTGCCAATCGCAATGAGTTCTGGTTTAGTATCTAATATTATTACACAATTTTGTGTTACCGTAATTATCTCAACGATGTTATCATTGTTGGCTTCATTTACAATTATTCCTTGGTTGTCATCTCGTTTTGGGAAATTAGAGCATATTGAAGGGAAAAATTTATTTGGAAGAATCATTCTTGGTTTCGAAGAGTATTTAACACGTTTTACAAACTGGGTTTCTCATTTGTTAACATGGTGTTTAGATCACTATATCAAAACATTTACTGTTGTAATTGTTCTTTTCTTAGTTTCAACAGTTGGATTAATGGGTGGAGGTTTCATTGGAGGAGAGTTCTTTGCATCATCTGATAGTGGAGAGTTCTTAGTTCAAATCGAAATGCCAAAAGACGCTTCGTTAGAACAAACCAACTTCATGACTCAAAGAGCAGAAGCATTCCTTAAAAATGAAGAATATGTTCACAGTCAAATTACGACAGTAGGACAAACAAGTGAAGGTTTTGGAGCATCGCAGGCTACAGCTTACAAAGCGGAGATTGACGTAAAAATGATCGATCAAAAAGATCGTAAAGATGATGCCTCAGTTTATGCTGCAAAAATTAAACGTAAGCTTGAAAAAGTATTAGTTGGAGCAAAAGTAAAAACGGTACCGGTAGGTATTTTAGGAACTGCTGAAGATGCAACATTAGGATTAATTGTAACAGGTCCGTCAACAGAAAGCGCGATGGCATTTGCAAAATTAGCAGAAGCTGAATTACGTAAAATTCCAGGAACAACAGAGATCAAATTGACTGTTGAGGACGGAAACCCTGAAATCAACGTAAAAGTGGACCGTGATAAAATGGCTGCTTTAGGATTAACACTTCAAACAGTTGGTTTAACCATGCAAACTGCTTTTAGCGGAAACACAGATGGTAAATACAGAGCTGGTGAATACGAATATGATATCAATATTAGATACAATGCATTCGACAGAAAAAGTATTACTGATGTAAGTAACTTGATTTTCATAAATAATGCTGGGCAGCAAATTAAACTGTCTCAGTTTGCAGATATTACAGAAGGTTCTGGACCTAGCCAGTTAGAGCGTAGAGACAAATCAGCATCTGTAACTGTAAAAGGACAAAACGTTGGAGTTCCTTCAGGTACAATTGTTGGAATATGGCAGGAAAAATTAGACAAGCTGAAAAAACCAGTTGGAGTAAACTATATTTGGGGTGGTGATATGGAGAATCAATCTGAAGGATTTGGTACTTTAGGAATCGCATTATTAGCTGCAATTATTTTAGTTTACCTTGTAATGGTGAGTTTGTATGACAGTTTCGTGCATCCATTCGTAGTATTATTTGCTATCCCGCTTTCGTTCATTGGAGCGATGCTTGCCTTAGCATTAACAAACAACTCATTAAATATCTTTACCATTTTAGGTATCATCATGTTGATTGGTCTGGTGTGTAAGAATGCGATCATGCTTGTCGATTATACCAATCAGCGTAGAGCAGCTGGAGAATCGATCAGAACAGCATTAATTCAAGCAAATCACGCTCGTTTACGTCCGATTTTGATGACGACAATTGCGATGGTATTTGGTATGTTCCCAATTGCATTAGCATCTGGAGCTGGAGCTGAGTGGAAAAACGGTTTGGCTTGGGTAATTATCGGAGGATTAATTTCTTCTTTATTCCTAACCTTAATTGTAGTTCCAGTAATTTATAATATCATGGAGAAAATTATTCATAAATTCTCTAAAGGAGAAAAAATCGATTACGAAGCTGAAATGTTTGCTGATTATGTACCGACAGAAGTAAGTGAAGACGGTTTTAATCCGAAACACACCCATTAATTGTTGATTTAATTTAGATTGAAAAAATCCCAAATTCCGAAAGGAGTTTGGGATTTTTTATTTGAAGATTTGATTTTATTTCAAATACACATAATGATTAAAATAATCGATAATCGCTTTACCCTCAAGTAAAACATCTGCGCCAATAATACCGTGAACGGGTTTTGCTTTGTAGGATTCTAATGCCTCATTTACGTGCGAAAGATCAAAAATTACAATACTGAAATCTTTCTTTTTCCAGCTTCCTAACTGCAAATGATTGTGTGCCGAAATTTGCGTTGCCATTCCAGTTCCGCCCGCACCGGAGGCTTTTGTTTTAGATTTTTTTGCAGCCAGTTCAAAACGTTCAATACTTTCAAAACCAATACAAGTGTTGGATGCGCCTGTGTCTAAAATGAAATTTCCAGAAATACCGTTAATCTTCGCTTTTATAGAAAGATGCTGTGTTTTGGTAACTTTGAATTTTATTTTTTTGTATTTCTCTTTTTTGAGAACCTCGTGAAGATTTTCCATTTTCGATACTGATTGAAAACCAAAAATAAGCCAATTACAATCAAAAAGCTAATCACATAATAGATATAATTTCCTGATTTTTCTTCTCCCGAAATAGAACCGTAATACACAAAAGAACTCCAATAATAAGGCGATTTCTTTGCATTCGGAATCGATTTGTCATTTAAATATTCCCGTTTTGCATTTGTATTCGCTTCAAAATACGAAACATTATTTTTGACGTTTTTGTAAAAATCAGTCATAAAAACTGAAGTTGTAAAATCATTTACCTTCCATAAAGAAAACATTAAATTTTGTGCGCCGGCAAACTGAAAACCTCTTGCAACACTCATGGCACCTTCGGCTTTATACAATTTTCCAATTCCAGTTTCGCACGCACTCAAAACCACTAAATCAGGATTAATATGCAGATTATACAATTCTGAATATAAAATTTCCTGATCGTAAAATTTGATGCTTGCCGGAGTTTCAATGTCACCCGAAGAAGCGTGTGTGCTCAAATGTAAAATAGAATAATTTGAAGCATTATTTTTGAAATTGTTAAATGTAGCATCGGCGTTTTCTAAATATTTTCCCTTAAAATTATTTCGAATCGATTCCATTTCTTTCTTCGAATAACGCAATTCAAAAGCTGATTTTTCGAAAACCGGAAAAACACCCAAAACCGTTTTATCTGATTTTAAAACCGTTTTTGAATTCAGATAAATATTAGCCGATGCGTTATAAGCAATCTTAAAATCATTCAGTAAATAATGCATTCTGGCAAAATTTGTTGTTTTTGATTCCTGTGTAATTAAAGCTTCGAACGGCAGAAAATTTAAAATGCCGTCAGGAACTATTATCAAGTTTTTATTGATAGAATTATTTGGCAGTTTTAAAATATCGAATACCTGTTTACCACATTTATTATAGCCGGAAATGTCATTTGTAATAGCGTTTGCATCATTAAAATAATCTACAAATTGTACAATTTTAGGAATCGATATGTGTGAAGTGTTAAGACGATTTAAGCTAATGGTGCTGTTTTGTAAAGTAAAGAAATATTGGTTTTCAAATCCCATAAAATAATAAACCATTACTGCTTTATCTTTTTCTAATTTTGAAAATAATCCTTTTAAATCGCATTTCTCAGGAATATAATCAGCATTTTTAAGCTGTACTTTTTTCAACGAAATCATTAATTCGTTTTGCTTTTTTATAAAATTATTTATTCTTGAAATATTAGCCAAATTTCCTTTTTGCTGCTCCTTTATAATAGCATTGTTAAGATTTTGAAGTTCTTGTAAAAGCTGTTTTTCTTCCGTCGAAGCGTTTTTAAAATTAGACCGATAACGTTGCAAAATACCCGATTTCGTTCTTTCCGAAAGCTGAAAAGCTTCTTCTAGATATTGTGTTTTACTTTCTTTTTTAAACAATTCATCATAAATCGAAATGCATTTTTCGGTACGGTTTCGAGATCGCAGCTGCATTAGAATTTTTGAGTTTTCGTATACCAGACTATTCATCAATAAATCTTCGATGTAAAAAGAAAGTTCAAAAGCTTCCAGCGCTTTTTTAGGCTGCTTAGATTTCAACATTTCTGCCTGTAAATCGAGTGCATCCGCCAAAACCGTTTCCGTATACAATTGATTTTGGTTTGGCAATATGTTTTTTGAATTGTAATTAGGAATTAAAGTTTTAAAAATCCTTGTAATTTCGTTCGAACTTTCGTCATATTTTCGCTCATCAAAAAACAATAAAGCCTTTTCATAATATAGTTTTGCTAATTTTCTAGGCTGCTGATTTGGCGTTTCTAAAAACAGTTTTTCAGCCTTTTGCATATAAGAATCCGCAAGATCAAATCGCTGCCATTGTCTGTTCATCGAAGCCAGATTGCGGTAAGAATTAGATAAAGTTTCAGATTGACCTTTCTCCTTTTCAAGATATTTTATTGAAGCTTCAAAAGTTTTTTCCGCTTTTTTAAGAATTTCAGGGCGCATTAAATTCTCTGTAGAACTTAGTAAATAATTATTCCCAAGATTATTCCACAAGATTCCTTTTTGTAAGTTAGATAAGTTCTCCGTTTTTAGAGTATTTTCTAAAAGTTCAATCGCCATAGAAATTTTGCCAGAACCTTGATACACATTTGATAAATTCAAAATGGCGGCAAATTTTTGTTTTTGTGCGTCAGGATAAATTTTAGAAGTATTTGCAATAAAATAATATTGTTTTATAGTATTCTCGGCACTATCGTAATCACCCAAAACAGTATATAAATTTCCCAAAGGTTTCAGGCAGAATTCAATTATATCATAATTGCCGAGTTTGTGTTTTTGAAAAACCTGCCATGCTTTTTCATAACTCGAAACAGCATTTTGAGTCAGCCCAAACAAATTTTCATAATATCCTTTATTGCAGTTTAAAACCACAATTGCCAGTAATTCTTCTTTCGTTTTGGGATTAGGATTTTTCCAAAAAGCAGCTTCAACATTAGATAAATCTTGTATCGCTTTTATAGATGGATGAGCCGTAAAACTGTCAACAGCATTGTATATTTTATCTTCCTGATTCTGTCCAAAAACACTCAGATTTATAAAAAGAAAGATAAAAACATAAATGCGATATAAGTTCATATTATAAATTTCGTTGATAAAGGTTTGTCTGTTTAAGTGAAGTCGAAGACCTTTTAGTTGTAAAGCCTTCGACTTCGCTCAGGGTGACATTTGTATTAATAAGACAATGTAGGTAAGATGAGTTTACATCACTTACATGGTAAGAAAAAATTAAAACTTCCAAATTCCATAAACCTGAAAATAATTAAAATTCTGTTCAAAATTAATTACATAACGCGCGCCTACGCTTGGTCCAATTCTGGCAAAACCCGCCGTTAAATCAAACAAAAGCCCAGTATTAAAACCGGAAAAAGAGTTTTTAACCGTATTCGCTGTTGTTTTCGTATCTAATAAAATCAGTTCTTTTTCGCCTTCAAAAGTTTCTACTTTTATATTTTGATGTTGTTCCGATGAAACATTTATATTAGCCTGAATTCCTGCGCCAATACCTATATAATTATTGATGTTATAGCGAATTAAAACAGGAACTTCCCAATTGATATTTTTGTTTTCGGTCATAGTAGTTGTGCGCTGCAATTGTCGTACTCCATTTGCATTGACACGAGTTTCATTTACAATATCGACTGCGCTGTTGTATTGGTTTAAAGCATTTACCCATTCAACCTGCCAGTAAAAGCGATACGATTTAAAAGGCGAAATTGTTGCGCCCACAAAATAACTCGTCGATTTATCTAAATCAGGATAAAAATTATAACCTGCTTTTGCACCAATCGAGATTCCCGGCAAGAATCGAGTAGTAGCGTAGTTAGTAATAATAGGTTCATTTTTGTCAAAAATGATCGAAGTTCTGCTTTTGGTTTTTACTTTATGAAAATCTTCGCCAAATTTCATCGAGTATTTTACAAAACCTTTTGTACTGTCTTTTTCCTTTACATTTTTTTGTTCCGTTCCCGGCAGATAAATATTCTTAAACGTAAAAATAATTTGTTTCTGTTTAATAATTGTATCAAGGCAGCTTACCGTTGGTTCTTCGTCTTTTGGACAAATAGGACATTCTGGATACATACTTTCAATTTGAAATGTTTTTTTGTCGAACATATCAGGAATATCAGTTTCTAAACGAATTTTTCTTGCAGGACCTTCGCCATTATTTTGAAAACGAGTTTTAAAATTAACCCTTTTAAAACGCACCAATCTGTAATTCATAAAACTCCCGTTAGATCCCATTTTATTAGGATCGTGAGAGGTTACAATTTCCATTTCAAGATTCTTAATTTTATGATTTTTATAACTTCGATTCGGAACAAAAATACCACGCATTGTAACCGTTGCGCTAGTATCTTTTATCATTTCGGGGGTAGTTTTAAAAGTATAAAAAACATTTCGAGTTTCACCCGGATCAGCATTATCAAATTCTAAAACCGAAACATTATGATAGGTTTTACGTGCGTCTAAAAGCGAAGCATCAAGATCCTCTTCCGTTGTAGTGTTTCGGTATCTTTTAAGATTGAAATTACTTTCGGCAGCAGCCGTAAAATTATTAGAATCATCAAGATCATCAACTGCTGCTACTAAGTTTTCTTTTATTTCGCGCTCGTCTGCATAAGTTCTAAAATCACTTAATTCAAAGTTATTATGCTTAAACTGTTTCTCGTTATAAAAAAGATATAGTTTACCGCTTGAAACATAATTTTCTAGATTTTGGTAACTTACCACAACTACCATTTCCTGTTCCGGAATTGGATCACAGTTTTTTAAAATAGCAAAACCATTTTGATCAGCTATCGAAGCAATATCTTTGTAATTGTTATCCGTCACATCATTTACAGCCACTTTTTTCGGACGTGTTGCGGGAGGTTTTCCGTTATCGTAATTATTCGTTACAGCAAGTCTTGTGGTATATGTTCCCTTCTTTTTATAAATATGTTTAGGTTCAGCTTCTTTGCTGTAATGTCCGTCTCCCAATTCCCATAAATAAGAATAACTAGGTTTTGGCGCACCTGCAATAGGAATTAACGGCGGTGTTTCGGGCTTAAAAGTAACAGCATTTCCATTTTGGATAAAACCAATAGAAGCTCTTCGGGTTATGGTGTCTTTTACTTTGGTTTGTCCAATTGCGAAAACGGTAAATAAAATCAAGAAAACAGACGTTATTGGTTTCATAACTAGAGAGTTTTTAGTTTTAAAATCGTCAGGGTAAATTTTGAAACAAGATTAAATGTAAAAAAAAGTGATGAGCAAATCACCACTTTCTCTTAAAAAAAGTAATCGTAAGTTACTGGATTGCATTGATCGCCGCTACCAGCTGCGCCTCCGTGCCCACCGTTGTTTCGGCAAGAGTAAAAGTATAAACGTCGTTTGCAGCAACAGTTACGGCCTTAATCGCATAACGCCATTGGCCATTAGCTTCAGTTGCAAAAATCACGTGGCATTTTAAACCAATTGGGATTTGACCATAATGCTCGCTGAATAATCCTGCAGAAGTGTAGGTGTCTAATTTTGCAAGAGCATTTGTTCCTTCGCCATCGTAAGATAAATACACAGCACTATTTTCATTATTATAACCCTCAGGAGCTTTTACCAAAAGTGTTGTTTTAGGTCTTGGATCACTATAAAAACGGTCCACATTTGTCCATCCAAATTTTCCAAAAGTAACGTAATAATTTGCACCTTCGCCTTGCACGCCGCCTTTACCGCCAGTTCCATCAGCATTTGGTTTAGGTTGTTCCCAAGCCAGTTCTCCGCGCTCATCGATTACGCCGTTCCATAAAGTCATAGCATTATCCAAACCATTTGTTAAAGCCGTTGGAACAACTAAATTCATGTAGCACGAAGTTTTTAATTCGACACCTCCTTGAGAAGCTTTAATAAAGAATTCTCCGCCCGAAATCAAAAGGTTTTTCTTTCCGTCAGGCATAACTCCCATAGTCGGTTTATTAGAAATCAGCATATTTCCTTTATCAAAAAGTTCGACGTATTCAATATCAACCTGTCCTGTTACAGGATTTCCGTTTTTAGTTAAACAATCTCCGTTTAAAGTTAATTTTACCCCTTTTGCAGATGTTAATGTTACCACCCCCGTTCCTGCAGTAATAGTAAAATTTTGCGTATTTTTTTTAAGACCTTTTTCGCTGATGCTTTTAAAAGCGGCAGCAGTTGGCGGTAAAATAATATTTTGATCATCGCCATCGCTGGTGTCGCAGCTTACAAAAGAAATTAGTAAAAGGAATAAAAGTCCGATTTTTTTAAAATTTGTGTTCATAATTTCTGGTTTTAATGATTATTATATTGATAGATGTTCGAGGGTTAAAAATTGTTACCCCTGATTTTGATTTTTTTTAATTTTAGGCAGACAGGCATTTGTCCTCAAATAGATTTCCGTCTTCATCAACCGCGACTAAAATGTTTTTCTTCTGCGAAAGCGTAACGATTAAATAAATCCATACAACAGACCAAAGCCCGAAAGTGAGACAGGTAAGAAATAAATGCAAAGTATGCTTAACGACCTTTTTCTCTCTAGATAAAACCACATAAGGCAGTTTCTCGTTATGTTCAACAACTACAAAACCATTTCGGGTTTTAGCAGAAATCATTTCGTGAAATTGATTCAAAGTTTTTTCAGAAGTAAATTGATACATTTCCATTTTCTCTTATTTTTTCTCTTTTAAAAGATATTTGTTCCCTTATATCAACTACGCTAATCAATTGTTACCCTTTTATTTGAAATTCTTTTTTAACTTTATCTGATAAAAAGTTTTTTATGGATAAAACCAAAGTACATCTGGATCAAAAATATATTGAAGGACTTGCCTCAAACGATTCGGCAGTAATTCAAACCATCTACAAAAAGTTTGTTCCTAAAGTTGTTATGTTTATAATGAATAATTCTGGAGATAGAGATCAGGCTCAGGATGTGGTTCAGGACGTGTTGATTTTGCTTTTTAATCAAGCCAAAGCCAATGCGCTGCAGTTAACCTGTCCGTTTGATGCTTATTTCTTTTTATTGTGTAAAAGAAAATGGCTGAATGAGCTTAAAAAAACATCCAATAAAGGGGTAACAATTAATGAAGATGCAGTATCTATCAATGAATCTGCTTTAGAATTAATTGGACAAACTGAGGATTTTGACGAGAAACAACAGCTTTTTGATACCATGTTCCAGAAATTGGGAGATAAGTGTCAAGAACTATTAAAGCTCAGTTTTACGATCAAATCAATGGAAGAAGTGGCCGAAAAACTAAACGTAACTTACGGATATGTTCGTAAAAAGAAATCGTTATGCGTGGGTCAGTTAACGCAATGGATTCAGGAAGCAAAAAACTTTAAATCTTTAAAAAACAAGTAGTCATGAACGAAGAGCGTTATATATTATTTGATCAATATCTTCAAGGCGAATTAACAATTGAAGCTAAAAATGATTTTGAAAAACAACTACTATCAGATCCAGAATTTGCATCAGAATTTGAGACTTTCAAAAACACACAGCTTCAACTGGCAAATAAGTTTGAATTTGAACAGGAGCGAGAAGCTTTTAAAGAAAATCTAACTAATATTTCAAACAAACACTTTAATAAGAAAACAAAAGTTATAGGTTTAAAACCTTGGTATTTTGCTGTTGCAGCTTCTATTGCTGTTCTATTTGGATTGTTCTTTTTTAATTACAGCCAAAATCCAACTTTTGCAGATTATAATAATCCTGAACAAGCTTTTTTTACGGAAAGAGGAACAGTTGATGCAACTCTAAAAGAAGCTGAAATGGAGTATAATGCAAAAAGATACAACAAAGCAATTCCGCTTTTTGAAACCGTTCTTCAAAAACAAAAAACGGCCGAAATACAATTTTTCTATGGCGTTTCTCTTTTAGAAGAAAGTCATTATATAAAAGCTGAAACTGTTTTTAATGAACTAAAAACAGGAACTTCTGTTTATAAAGACAAAGCAGTTTGGTATTTGGCTTTATCCAAACTAAAACAAAAAGATTATAAAGCCTGTAAAGAAATTCTTCAGACTATTTCGCAGGATTATGAAGATTATGACGATGTTCAGGATTTATTAAACGATCTGGATTAGGCTGTAAATGCATAAAAAGAAGAGGGAGATTCGCAAGGAAATAAATACTTTGTGAATCTTTTTTTTGTTTTATTTTCAGAGATATTAGTGCTGTAAATGAGGTGATAAGAGGTAATAAATGAATTTATAATAGCAGTTTACGTAAAGACGTAATAAAATTTAGAAATTAAAATCTAATTTCGATTTTTAATTTTATGCTATTAACCAACCCCAAAACTATTATTAATTTAACCATTGTTACTGAATGAAGAAAATTACTTTGTTTTTTCTTATTATTTTTTCACAAATCATTTTCAGTCACTCTAAAATTACAGAAACCGAAAAACTTGCGGCTGCTTGCAAAGTTTGGGGATTCTTAAAATATTATCACCCAAAAGCTGCTGGCGGAGAATTAAATTGGGATAAGCAGCTTCTTGAGACTTTGCCAAAAATAGAAAAGGCGCAAACGAAAGAAGAGTTTTCGCTGGTGTTGGAAAATTGGATCGATAATCTTGGAGCAATAAAAGAGGTTAAGCCAATTGTTATACCAAAAGAGGTCGAGCTTTTTGATAAAAATTTCGATTTAAGCTGGTTTAATAATAAGTTATTTTCTAAGAAACTTTCGAAAAAACTGAAATTTATCGAAGACAACAGATTTCAAGTTAATGAAGAGTTTGGGCCTGGCTTTGATGGATTTAAAAACTTGAAAAATTACTTCAAATTAGATTATAATGATAAAAACGACAGGCTTTTAATGCTGTTTTCGTATTGGAATGTTGTCGAATATTATTTTCCGTATAAGTATCTGATGGATCAGAAATGGGATACAACCTTAAACGAAGTATTACCTTTTGTTGTTCAGGCAAAAAATCCAGATGAGTTTTATAAGGCATTACGAAAAGCGGCAGTTAATCTAGATGACAGCCATGTTGAATTTTTTATATATCCATCTTTAGCAACAGGAAAAAAAGCATCTTTTTATTTTCCTGCCGCAGGTAAAATTATCGATGAGAAATTAGTAGTTACTGAGATTTTAGGAGACAGCCTCGCTGAAGCTGATAATATTAAAATAGGAACTGTAATTACTAAAATAAACGATAAGAGCATCAAAGAACTTCTTGAGGAAAAAAGAGAGGTCAAATGTGCTTCAAACGAAATTTCTTATCGAAACAAAGTTGCTGGAGAAATTTTAAGAAGCGAATCTGAAAATGTGAAAGTAGAGTTTCTTAGAGATGGGAAATACGAAACAAAGTCGATGACATGGTTTAATTATCATGATTCACATCGAAATGAGTTTAAAAAAGGAGCTCAGAAAAAGAAAGATAAGTTCAAACTTTTAGAGAATAATATTGGTTATGTAAACATGGGAGTTATAAAACCAATACATATTCCAGATATGATTAACGGTTTAAAAGATACAAAAGCCATCGTTTTTGATATGAGAAATTATCCAAAAGGAACTTTTGAAGAAATTGCTAAATTTTTGAATCCGCAGGAAAAGGTCTTTTGCGTTTACACGATGCCATATCTGAATTATCCAGGACGTTATGAATGGACAAAGGGAAGAAATTGCGGTTCTGAAAATAAAGATAATTATAAAGGAAAAGTAATTGTACTGCTTAATGAAGACTCTATAAGTCAATCTGAATGGACGGCAATGTGTTTTCAAACTGCAGGAAATACAACAATTATAGGAAGTCAGACAGCAGGAGCAGATGGAAATGTTTTTGAATTTGATTTTTCAGGGTTTCATACCAATTTTTCGGGAATTGGAGTTTATTATCCAGATCGCAGAGAAACTCAAAGAATAGGAATTATTCCTAACATCAAAATAGAGCCAACTATTAAAGGAATTCAAGAAGGAAAAGATGAGGTTCTAGATCGTGCTTTAGCTTTTATTGAAACGGGAAAATAAATAAAGCATGCCTTCCTGAGCGAAGTCGAAGACCACATAAGCAATTAGAAAAGAATTGGGGGTCTATTTTTTTTGCTGGACTTCGACTTCGCTCAGGGCGACAAGCTTTAATAAGTTTTTTGTAAACCTTTGTAAAAGTTTAAAACTTTCGCAGAGGTTTTTTAAGTTAATCTGTTTTTTCAAGAAAGTAAATCCGCCAAATCTGTATGCTGATTTTACACAATTGCTATTCTTTTAATATTGTCGTAATTTTGACAACTTTAAAAATATACAATTGAATTTGAAACCCATTATTACCGATACACACACCCATTTATATTCTGAAGAATTTGATCAGGATCGTGACGCCATGATTCAAAGAGCTATCGATGCCGGAATTACACGCTTTTTTATTCCCGCAATCGACGCTGCAGCGACGCAGTCTATGTATGATTTAGAGCAAAATTATCCAGATAATATTTTCTTGATGATGGGTTTGCATCCAACGTATGTAAAAGATAATTATTTAGAAGAACTTGCACACGTAGAAGCTGAATTGTCTAAACGAAAATTTTATGCCGTAGGCGAAATTGGAATCGATTTGTATTGGGATAAAACGCACTTAAAAGAGCAGCAAATTGCTTTTAAAAGACAAATTCAACTGGCAAAACAATACAAATTACCAATAGTAATTCATTGCCGCGAAGCCTTTGATGAAATTTTTGAAGTTTTGGAAGAAGAAAAAGCAACTGATTTATTCGGTATTTTTCATTGCTTCTCTGGAACTTTAGAGCAGGCGCATCAGGCAATATCTTATAATATGAAGTTAGGAATTGGAGGAGTTGTTACTTTTAAGAACGGAAAAATTGATCAGTTTTTAAATCAAATCGATTTAAAACATATTGTTTTAGAAACAGATTCACCTTATTTAGCGCCAATTCCGTACAGAGGAAAAAGAAATGAGAGCAGTTATTTAGTAAATGTAATTGCTAAACTCGCCGATATATACGACGTTTCTGAAGAAGAAATTGCCAACATTACAACACAAAATTCAAAAGCCGTTTTTGGTATTTAACCCACACCTTACAATACTTTAATTTTTTTTTGTTCATTTGCCCACTTAAACAGATAAATAATAATGCAGAGATTTGATGCCATTCGACCGTTCTATGATTCCGAAATAAATGAAGCACTTCATGGTGTAGTCAATCATCCGATGATGAAAGCTATGATGAATTTTACTTTTCCGGATGTGGAAGATGAGGTTTGGAAGGAACAGCTTAAGAAAACACATTCAATTCGTGATTTTCAATGCAATTTTATTTACAATACAATTCAAAAAGTTCTGGAAAGAAGTTCTGAAGGACTTACAACTTCAGGCTTTGAAAAGTTAGAAAAAAACACCTCTTATTTGTTTGTTTCCAATCATAGAGATATTCTTTTAGATACAACTTTGCTTAATGTTTGTTTATTCGAGCATGGTTTGGTTATGACGGCATCTGCAATTGGAGATAATTTAGTTAAAAAAGCATTTTTGTCAACCTTGGCAAAATTAAACAGGAACTTTTTGGTTTTAAGAGGTTTAACGCCTCGTGAGATGCTTCAAAGTTCTAAATTATTATCCGAATATATTGGGCACTTACTGCTTCGTGAAAACCGTTCGGTTTGGATTGCACAGCGAGAAGGACGTACCAAAGATGGAAACGATGAAACGAATCCTGGAGTTTTAAAAATGATTGGAATGGGTTCTGACGAAGAAAATTTAATGGATTATTTTAAGAAATTAAAAATCGTTCCCGTTTCTATTTCATACGAATATGATCCAACTGATGTTTTGAAAATGCCGCAATTAATGGCAGAAGCAAACAATGAAGTTTATATTAAAGAAAAAAATGAAGATTTCATGACCATTTTAAGCGGTATCATGGGAACTAAAAAAAGAATACATATTTCTGTAGGCGATGTTTTGAATACTGAAATTGATCAGATCGTTGCAGAAAATGACAATGCAAACAAGCAAATTCAGGCTTTGGCTCAAGTTATAGACGATTCAGTATTGAAAAACTATAAATTGTGGCCGACTAATTTTATTGCTTACGATATCTTGAATAAAACCAATACATTTTCTCATTTGTACAAAGACAGTGAAAAATCGTTGTTTGAGCGTCGTTTAGAAATGCGTATCGGAAGCGATAATCCTGTTACAAGACAAGGTTTTCTTGCGATGTATGCCAATCCGGTTGTCAATAAATTAAAATATGGAGATGTCATCTAAGGCTAAAATACTTCTAATTTATACTGGTGGAACCATCGGTATGAGCAAAGATTTTGAAACAGGAGCGCTGAAAGCATTTAACTTTGGAAAGTTATTGCAAAAGATTCCTGAAATCAAACAATTAGATTGTGAAATCGAAACGGTTTCTTTTGAAAATCCGATAGATTCCTCTAATATGAACCCTTCTGAATGGACAAAAATTGCAGAAATCATAGAAGAAAACTATGTTTCTTATGACGGATTTGTGGTTCTTCACGGTTCAGACACCATGTCGTATTCAGCTTCGGCATTGAGTTTTATGCTCGAGAATTTGGCAAAACCAGTAGTGTTTACAGGTTCTCAATTGCCAATTGGGGATTTACGTACGGATGCAAAAGAAAATCTGATTACAGCAATTCAAATTGCTTCGCTTCTAGAAAATGGAAAACCTGTAATTACAGAAGTTTGTCTTTATTTTGAATATAAATTATACAGAGGAAATCGCACTTCAAAAGTAAATGCTGAGCATTTTAGAGCTTTTACAGCACCAAATTACCCTGAATTGGTAGAATCAGGAGTGCATTTAAAATTAAACTCACATTTATTTCTTCCTGTAAATAAAAATGCAGATTTGATTGTTCACAAGAACTTAGACAATCATGTAGCGATCATAAAAATGTTCCCAGGAATGAGCGAAACCGTTTTGGCCTCGATCTTGGCAACTCCAGATTTGCACGGAATTGTGCTGGAAACTTACGGCTCAGGAAATGCTCCAACCGAAGATTGGTTTTTGAATTTAATTGAAAAAGCGATTACATCTGGAATGCACATTGTAAATGTAACACAATGTTCTGGCGGAAGTGTAAATATGGGGCAATACGAAACGAGTACGGCCTTAAAGTCGCTTGGAGTTATTTCAGGAAAAGATATTACTACAGAAGCTGCAATTACAAAACTAATGTATTTGTTAGGGCATAATATTCCTCAAAACGAATTTAAAAATATCTTCGAAACGGCATTGCGAGGGGAGATTTCTTAGCATAAAATTTCAATATTTAAAATCCCAAATTCCAAAAGATAAAAATTGGAATTTGGGATTTTTTTATTGTTTTTTCTTAGTTAGTTTGTCATTTCGAGGAACGAGAAATCACACTCGTGAATCGACAAAGATTGGTTCTTTCGCATGAGGAAGTCCTAGTGCGATTTCTCGTTCCTCGAAATGACAAGAGTGTTTATAATTGGAATTTAAAACTTGGAATTTTTATAAGTTACCGGACAAGTCTTTAACTCTTCAGAAGATTTATGTTTTTTGTAATACACATAAACGATTACAGAAAGAATACTGATTATACCTTGAATGGCGACTGTATTTCGAGTTCCGATAATGTGCGAAACATAACCAATTATCAAACTTCCTACAGGAATCATTCCTTGATAAGCCATTAAATAATAACTGATACTTCTCGAACGCATATTAACTGTACTTTGTGTTTGAATGTAAATATTTATAGATGAGGTTTGTGCCATCATACCTACGCCGCTCAAAGCCATGCAAATTAAGGCGATAGCTAAACTATTTGAGTAAGCAAGTATAATAATGCTGAAGCCTAATAATAAGCTCGCAGCAATCATTATTTTGCTCATATTGTCTGATTTTTTCAAATTAGCGAGATAAATTGCGGATATAATGGAGCCAATTCCGGCAGCACTTTCAAACCAGCTGAAAGTTTGTGCGTTACCGCTAAAAATATCTTTGGCAAAAACCGGCATCAAAGTATTAAAAGAAATTACAAACAAACTGCTGCAGGTTAACATTAAAAGCATTTTTGCCATTTCAGCTTCTTTTTTGATATAATCAAAACCTTCAATAAAATCTTCAAGCATTTTAAATTTATCAACAGCTTTAATATGCGGAGTGATTTTCATCATCAATAAAGATATTAAAACAGGAATATAGCTTAGAAAGTTTCCAATAAAACAAATGTCTTCACCATAATTGTGCAGTATAATTCCCGCTAAAGCTGGTCCCGCAATTCGGGCAAAATTATTTAAAGTTGAGTTTAAGGCAACTGCATTGGGCAGATCTTCTTTATTGTCGACAATATCAATCATCATAGTTTGTCTGCAAGTCATATCAAAAGCATTGATAATTCCTTGAAAAAGACTTAAAGCCAAAATAAAATTGATATTGTAAATTTTTAAGTATATCAACAAAGCCAAAGCTCCAGCTTGAAGCATTGCCAATGACTGCAATAAAATCATGGCTTTATGTCTGTCGTATCTGCCAATAATACTTCCTGCCAAGGGCGCTAAAAACAAGGATGGAATCATGCTTAAAAAAGTAGCCAAACCTAACAAAAATACAGATCCGGTAATGCTGTAAACCATCCAGCTTACTGCTGTTTTTTGAAGCCAAGTCCCAATAACAGAAACAGATTGTCCATAAAAGAATAACTTGAAGTTTTTAGATTTTAACGCTTTAAACATAACCTGAAATATTTTTTTACAAAGTTCGGGATTATGATTTCATTAGAAAAATTAATAATTTTACTCATTATGAGTAGTAAAACTTATTGATATGGAAATTTATCAACTTGAATATTTTATTAAAACGGCTGAGGTATTGCATTTTACAAAAGCCGCCGAGTTGTGTTTTGTAACGCAATCCGGACTTTCGCAGCAAATAAAAAAACTGGAAGAGGAACTAGGAATGCCCTTATTTAAAAGGATTGGAAAAAAAGTACAGCTTACCGAAGCAGGTTCTGTTTTTTTAATTCATGCTAAAAAAGTGGTCGAAAATGTAGAAAACGGAAAGCAGGCGATTGAAGATTTAAACGAAATGATTGGCGGTGAACTTCGATTAGGCGTAACGTACATTTTTGGACTTTTGATTTTACCCGTTATAAATGCTTTTGCAAAAACGTACCAAAATTTAAAAATCGTAGTCGAATATGGTACAACAGAAGCTTTAGAGCAAAAGTTGATAACCAACGAATTAGATTTGGTTTTGGTTATTTCATCGCATGAAATTGAACTTCCGATCCAGAAAGTGCCTTTGTTTACTTCAAATATGGTTATGGCGGTTTCTAAATCACATTCTTTAGCCTCTTTAGATAAAATAGCTTTTAAGAAAATTGAAGATGTCCCGCTTATTTTACCCGGAAAAGGATCTAATTCAAGAGAATATGTCGAAGTGTTGTTTAAGAAATACAATATGAAACCTAAAATCTCGATAGAATTAAATTCAATTCATGCCTTATTACAGATGGTCGAAAATAGCGATTGGGCGACAATTGTAGCCGAGAAAGCGCTAAAAGGCTGGGATAATCTTAAAGCCATACAGATTACAGGAGTTGTCACCAAACGCGAATCGTATATGTTAACGATTGGAGGTTACCAGAAAAAGGCAGTAAAATTATTCATGGAAGAGTTTAGAAAAAGCATTTAAACTAATCTTGAGTTTTACTTTTGAAACTCGATTTTTTTTGTGTTCTTTGCAGACCAAAATAGAAAGGTGTCCGAGTGGTTTAAGGAGCTAGCCTGGAAAGCTAGTATATGGGTAACTGTATCGAGGGTTCGAATCCCTTCCTTTCTGCTTAATTAAGAAAACCCTTGTGAAAGAATTTTACAAGGGTTTATTTTTTGATTAGAACTTACAGCTTAATCTCAAACAAACTAAAAGAGCCTTCTTTATAATGTTCTGGTAATTCGCTTGTCCATTCGATAGTACTGATTCCTTTGTAGGTGAAACCACAGCTGGTGTAATATTTATTTATTCTCTCGTTGCCGCTGTGTGTATCAAGTCTAATATATTCTTTGCCGTTTTCTTTGGCGTATTTCTTGGTCCAATCAATGATTTTTTTAACGTACGATTGCCCTCTAAACTTTGGGTTTGTAGCAATACGATGCAAATAAACTGCTGGATCTGCACTGGCTTCTTTCCAGATAATTAAATCGTTAAAAGTTAGTACAAATGTACAAGCGACTTCGTCTCCTTCTTTGATTATAAAATGACGATTTTCGGCAATTTCTTTTTCTATTAATGTTCTTTCAAAACCTCTCCAGCTTTTATTATTTACTGTTTTTTGGTAAGATGTAGCTTCATTATAAATATCGAAAACAGCATCGATATCTTCATTTGTAGTTTTAAAAAATTCCATTATTGGGTTTTGTTCTGTAAATTAATGAATCTTCAAAGGTAAATCTTTCAATTGCTCTGAATAGGCGAAAACCTTAATTTATGTTTTTTTTATCAGAGTTCAGCCAAACTACATTTTGCTCTGAGTTATGATCTTGACCAATAATATCTTTATACAATTCTGGTCTTCTAGCTTTTATGTAACGATTTCCTCCGGCCTGAATACATTTTTCTGGAGTAAGCACCGCCGTTGCAAAAGAATCATCAAAAGTGCGGCATTCTGCCAGAATATCTCCAAACGGATCAATAATCATCGAACAGCCGTTTTTTAGTTGGTCGTCATCCATACCAATTGGATTCGAAAATACGGCATAAATGGCATTGTCGTAAGCTCTTGCGGGAAGCCATTTCATTAACCAATCTCGGCCTTTCATTCCGTCAAATTCTAAGCGTAAAGAGGTTGGGTCAGCTTCGCGGTTTTCCCAAAGCTGAGGTGTTACAAAACCAGCGCCAGGTCGGGTAGAAGGAGTACACATCGTTACGTGAGGCATGAAGATAATGTCGGCACCCAAAAGTTTTGTGGCGCGTACATTTTCAATAATATTATTGTCGTAACAAATTAAAATACCGCATTTCCAACCTTCAATTTCAAAAATACAATAACGATCTCCTGCTGTTAAATACGGATTTATAAACGGATGCAGTTTTCGATATTTAGCGACTAATCCATCTTTATCTACGCAGACGTAAGCTTTGAATAAATTGTCGTTTTCGTCTTTTTCAAAAAGTCCAGCTAAAATTACAATGTTGTTGTTTGCAGCAATTTCAATCAATTTTAAAATGCTTTCTCCACTCGGAATTAATTCTGCTATGTCTAACATTTGTTCTTTTGATAAATTCCTTGCAAATGTATATCCAGTTATAGAACACTCGTGAAACGAAATTACATCGCAGCCTTCTGCAGATGCTTTTTGAGAAAGTTTTTCGATTGCAGATAAGTTGTAGTTTTTGTCACCGCTTTTGTTTTCGAATTGTGCTGTGGCTATTTTTAGATTTTTCATATTATGCGCTATTAATTTTAGTCAAAAATAGCGACAGTAATATTTTCGAAATTGTACAAAACCGACATTTTAAAATGACAAAGGGGGGAATCTTTTTATAAGATTATTGGTCAATTTTCCGCTGTTGCAGATGTATTCAGTTGGAGTTATTCCGGTATGTTTTTTAAACTCTTTTATTAAATGCGATTGATCTGAAAATCCAGCATCATAACAAATGGTTGTCAAGTTGGTTTTATCCGTTTTGTCTTTTAATAATTTTAGAAAATGATGCAACCTTATCACATTGCCAAATTTTTTCGGATTCAATCCAACACATTCTTTGAATTTTCTTTCAAGATGTCTTTCTGTATAGCCTGTATGTTCGACTAATTGTTTTATTGTAAAATGCCCTTTATTGGTGGTAATAAAGTTTATAGAATGATCTATTAATAATTGATTTGAAGCTGTTTTGGTGGCGATTAATGATTTAAAAAAAGAATTAAGCAGTTCAACTCGCATTTGATTGTTTTGTTGAAACAGGCTCTCCTGAAGTTCTGAAGCTTTTTTGCCAAAAACATCTTCGACAGAAACAATAGAGTCGTGAAATTCATTGGCAGGAATTCCTAATAATTGATGTATTCCGTTGGGCTGAAAAACAACAATTATCAGCGTAATTTCATTTTCAGAATAAAGGTCTTTATAACCGTTAAGTTGTCCGTATAAAAAAGAAGACGGCAGATAATCTTTTACCTCATATTTATTAATTCCCGAAATGAGTTTGCTTTTTAGAGAAAATACAAGACCGGTATTTCCGTCTGAAAATAAGCGAAATTTTTGCACCGCAGTTTCAGCATTATCTAAAAAAAGATAATGCTTGATATAGGGAGAAAGTTCTTTTTGGGGTGAAACTTGCATAATCTCGTTTTTAATCTGCTTTTTCAAGACAGTTTAATTTCTTCAAACCGCAATTTAGTAGTGGAAAACAAAATTCCAATAACTTATCTGGTGTTAAAACAGGTTTAGTTATTGGAATTTTTTAGAGAATAGTTACTATAAATAACTTATTTTGTCTTTAGACCATTTCAGTCTTCATCAGAATTTCTTCCTCTATCGCGTTCCAAAGTCCAATTCGTTTTTCTAAAGCTAAGATTGAAACTTCTTCAACTTCTTTCCATTTTTGGGCATCATCTTCACATAAATCGGTAATCATCTGCATCGCCATTGGTCCGTGTTCATCAGCATCAAGTTCAATATGACGCTCGAAATAATAAACGAGTTTACTTAAATCAGTATCAGGAAAGTTTTTTTGAAAGTTTTTGAGGATTTCTGTAAACATACTCGGAATCAAATCTTCTCTTCCAAAAGTAAAAGCAGCAGCAATTTGATGCGGTTTTCCTTCTTCAATAACTCTAAAAGTAAAATCTAAGAAAGATTTTATTTCAGGATGAACAGAACTTTGTTTTATGGCAACAAAAATATTATGAAGCGAATTTACTTCATTCAAAAATTTAGTAATTTCGGTTGTATCTGCACCGCAGTCTTCCATAGCTTCAAGATACATTTCATAGTGACTTTGTCTTCTGCCGTCTATGCTTAAGTCTGTCTCTTCTGCTAAAACAATTTCATTGATTAGATATCTTGTTTCAGGGTTTTTGGTAGCAAACCAAGGCGTTGTTGTGCAGGTAAGTTTGGCTTGTAAAGCTTTTAATAAAGACATAAAGTCCCATACAGCAAAAACATGATTTTCTAAGAAAGTATGCAGATCATCAATGCTGTGTATTTTGTTGTATAAAGAATGTTTTAAAAGCTGCTCTTTTTGAGGTTGAATGCTATTGTGTATAGTTTCAATATTCATGTACGAAAATTTTATACAAAGATAAAAAGCTTCCTGGTAAGAAGAAGCCTTTTAAATTGATTTTGTGTATAATTTAATAGTTGTTTATTATTTAAATGCCGAAATCCCAGTTACATCCATTCCAGTTATTAGTAAATGAATGTCATGAGTTCCTTCATAAGTAATAACACTTTCAAGATTCATCATATGGCGCATAATTGAGTATTCGCCCGTAATTCCCATTCCGCCCAGCATTTGTCTGGCTTCGCGAGCAATTTGAATCGCCATATTGACATTGTTGCGTTTTGCCATCGAAATTTGTGCTGTCGTAGCTTTCCCTTCGTTTCTTAAAACTCCTAAACGCCAAGTTAATAATTGCGCTTTTGTGATTTCGGTAATCATTTCGGCTAGTTTTTTCTGCTGTAATTGTGTTCCTCCAATTGGTTTTCCAAACTGAATTCTTTCTTTAGCATATCTTAAAGCAGTATCATAACAATCCATTGCTGCTCCAATTGCTCCCCACGCAATTCCGTATCGAGCAGAATCTAAACAGCCAAGCGGTGCGCCCAAACCAGATTTGTTTGGTAAAAGATTTTCTTTTGGCACTTTTACATTATCAAAAATCAATTCACCAGTTGAAGAGGCGCGAAGTGACCATTTATTATGAGTTTCAGGAGTTGTAAAACCTTCCATACCACGTTCTACAATTAAACCATGAATACGACCTTCTTCATTTTTTGCCCAAACAATTGCAATGTCAGCAAAAGGTGCATTAGAAATCCACATTTTGGCACCATTTAAAAGATAATGATCACCCATATCTTTAAAATTGGTAATCATGCTTCCAGGATCCGATCCATGATCTGGTTCGGTTAAACCAAAACATCCTATATATTCGCCTGTTGCCAGTTTTGGTAAAAACCTCATTCGCTGTTCTTCATTTCCATACTTCCAAATAGGATACATTACTAATGAAGATTGAACAGATGATGTAGATCTTACTCCAGAATCACCTCGTTCTATTTCCTGCATAATTAAACCATACGAAATTTGGTCTAAACCTGCACCTCCATATTCTACTGGAATATAAGGTCCAAATCCGCCAATTTCTCCCAGTCCTTTTATGATCTGTTTTGGGAATTCTGCTTTTTGAGCAAACTCTTCAATAATAGGGGAAACTTCTCTTTTAACCCATGCACGTGCAGACTCTCTCACTAATTTGTGTTCGTCTGTTAATAAATCATCAAGATTGTAATAATCTGGAGCTTGAAATAAATCTGGTTTCATTTTTGTATAGTTTTACTAAACAAATTTACGCAATATAAATATAACAAAATGAAGTAAAATTGTTATATTTACAAGTATTAGTTATAAAATAATCACAAATAAGGCAAATTATTTTTAGTTTATTGATAATTTATAACCTAATTTTGAGATTCCAAAACATAAAATGAATGAGGCTGATCATCTCTTTTCTACTTCTTTTTGTTCTTAATAGTGCATTTGCTCAAGAGTCAAATGTAATGAACGAGAAGGAGTATTTATTATTGCAAGAAAAAATTCGACTAAATTTCAATGCAAATGTCGACAGTGCTCTTGTATATGCTTCACAAATGGCAAGATCAAAGAATTATAAACATTTGGCTTTTGCAAATGGATCAATGACTGCTATGTTTCAGCTTAAGGGTGATTCAAAAAAATCTAAGGAAAGTTATAAAGCAGCTTTACAATATTTAGAAAAGATACCAGATTCGAAAGAGAAGACGCAGCTCAAATCTTATATCTATAATTATGGAGGACTGGCTGAGACCTATCGAGGTAATTATGGAAAAGCTTTAGAAATTTACCAAGACGGAATGAAGTTGTCTTTACAAATTAATGATGTAAAACAACTGGTTAAGTTCAAGATGAATATTGCTTTAGTAAATGAGGCAGTAGGAAATTATCAATTATCAATTAAAAATGTAAAGCAAATTGATCGCTTTGTTGATGCAAATGAAAGTGTTTTTACTAAAGATCAATTTTTAAATCTAAAAAGTAATGTTAATCGGAGTTTGGCGAGTTCCTATGAAAGCTACTTTATGAAAAATTCAAGTAAAAGACATTTGCTTGATTCTGCCGAATATTACTATAAAAAAACCATAAATTATTCTCAAAATTTTGCTTCTAATAAAATAGTAGCAAAATTAAGTTTAGGGAACGTCTATAATTGGAAGGGCGATTATAAAAATGCGGAAAAAACATATTATGATGTTGTCTTTCTCTCCAGTCAAAATAATCAGAAAGACATATTGTGTGTTGCCAATTATAATTTAGGCGATATTTATTTTACAACTAAAAAGTACGATAAAGCATTGGTTTTTTTCAAAAAATGTGATTCGCTTTCTGCAATTACGAATGCTAATGCTATTGATTATTTAAAATCGAATTATTACCAAGCAAAAATTTACAATATTCAAAATAAACCAGAACTTGCTTATAAGCACTCAAGGATTTATTTGGATAATTATGAGAAGTTTGAGGAAAAGTTAAGTGCTGAAGCTTTAGAAGTTAACTATAAACAAGGTGTACATAATCTTACTGACGAGATGGTTACTATTGAAGAAAGGTATAAAAATGAAGTTCTGATAAATAGAGGCCTTAAGATTTTTTATGTATTAGTATTTGTAAGTGTTGTATTCTTATTAATTAAAAATATTAGAGATAAAAATAAGGCACATAAAAAAATGAATGCTTTAATAGAAGAATTTAAAGCAAATATCGAGAAGAAAAATAACAATGAATTAGTTGAGCCACAGCCAGAAATAGAAGAAGAAGTTCTAGAACTGGAAGAAGCACAGCTCAAAAAAGAAAATATTCCTTTAAGTATTGACGAAGCTAAAGAAAACAAAATTGTTGAAAAATTATTGGCTCTCGAGAGTAAATTAGAGTACTTAAATGCCGATTTTACATTGCCTTATGTTGCTAAGAAAATAAAAACAAATACAACTTATTTGTCTTATGTAGTTAATAAACGATTTGGTAAATCATTTGGAGAATATTCGAACGAGTTGAAGATTAATTATGTAATTAATGAAATGATTACCAATCATATGTATCGAAAGTATTCTACACAGGCTATTGCAGAAAGTGTTGGCTTTAAAAATGCTGTTTCTTTTGCTAAATCATTTCGCAAAAGAACTGGAGTATCTCCAGCTCAGTTTGCGAATAATATTTAGTGAGATAGTTACTCAGAGTAACATTTCTAGGAATCAAATTTTAATTAGCGCCTCCTAAACCTCCTTTTCCAGGATCAACAGGAGTTGGTGGAGTTTCATCCGTATTATTATCGTCCCCTCCTCGTACCATTTGTTGTTGTTGTTTTGATAATTCTTTTCCTTGAAAATCTTCGAATTTTAATTTTTGATTTGACATGATTTGATATTTTTAGTGTTGTGGGTTTTAAAAGTGTAGTATTCTTGTTTTGAATAAAGGTGTGTTTTTAAGAGAAGCTGTTAGTTTACTCCTCCTAATCCTCCTTTTCCAGGATCAACCGGCGGTGGCGGCGGCGTTACGTCGGTATCAGTATCGTCTCCTCCTCGTACCATTTTTTGTTGTTTTTTGGATAATTCTTTTCCTTGAAAATCTTCGAATTTTAATTTTTGATTTGACATGTTTTAATGTTTTTAGTGTTGTGGGTTTTTAAAACAGGGGCAGGTTCTAATCAAGATTTGGAGTTTTTTTTAAGTTTTTTTTAATTGGTACCTCCCAATCCTCCTTTTCCAGGGTCAATAGAAGATGGTGTAATTCCTCCTCCTTTTACTATTTTTTGTTGTTTTTCAGATAATTTTTCTCCTTTAAAATCTTCTAGTTTTTGTTTCAGATTTGACATGATTTGGTGTTTTTAGGGTTGCTAATTTTTTAATAAATGCAGTAGGCCTTCTGTCAAGATTTGGAGTTTTTGGGTATTTTTTTTAGTTGAATGAATAACTCAAAAATTGTTTTCGCAGATCATTTGAAAGATTTTAAGGGCGGCAAATCTTCTTTTTTGAACCTTGTTTTTTTACAATTTTTAGATGCGTTTTTTACTCAGAAATCTTTAAAATTTAGTTTATGATTTGTTGCGTTTTTGCATTTTATGTTTTCTGATTTGTCAAAACTAGATAAAATGAGAAACCCTTGATCGAAATTAGGGTTTTGAGGTTTTTGAGCTACTATTTTGATTTGTATTATATTGATTTTCAGATAATTGAATACTGTATTGTACTAGTTATAATTTATAAATTGTATGTAGTATAATTGATAAAATGTGTGCTTTTAGGATTATTTTTTGAATAAAAACAGCAATATTTGTACTGTAATTATGATTTAAACCAGTCCAAAGGATGTTAAAACTTATTCAAAAATTTCTTCAAATAAACAGATACTCAGAAGTGAAAAATGAGTTTAAGGATTTGTTTCTTTCTCATCCTAATTATCCAAGTTTATTTGCCATAACAGATTCTTTCGATTTACTGTCAATCGAGAATGCTGCAGTAAGAGTTTCTAAAGAGCAGATTGTTGATCTGCCTTCAAATTTTTTGGCTTATTTTAAAGATGAATTAACATTGGTAGAGCGAGCAAAAAACTTTGTTCGAATCAGCACTATAAAAAAAGGAGTTCAGAAAATATCATATGATAAATTTCTTTTAGATTGGAATGGAGTAATTGTGGCAATCGAACCGAATAATGTTGTTGCAAGAGAAAATTTAAAAGTTGAATTGAGCGGACTAAAATACTTCTTGCCATTTTTGCTTTTAGCAGGGTTATCATTTTTTTATAATGCATATACTTTTTATAGCGGTATATTTTTACTAACCTCGGCTTTAGGATTAGTTGTTAGTATTTTAATTGTTCAAGAAAAACTAGGTTTTAAAAATGGTGTTATTTCAAAGTTTTGTAATCTAAGTGCAAATTCATCATGCAGCTCAGTACTAAATTTCGATGAGCGTTATAGTGACAAATGGATTAGTTTTTCTGATCTTCCGCTGCTTTTCTTTGGAGCGTCATTTATAGCAATTTTAGTACAGCCTTTAAGTTCATCTGTTTTTGTTGGGTTCTTGAGTTTATTAGCAATTCCTGTAATCGTATCATCTATATGGATTCAAAAATTTGAACTTCAAAAATGGTGTGTAATGTGTTTAATGGTTTCGTTTTTAATTTTTACTCAAAGTTTAATTTGGTTTTCATCAGACTTGTTCACTTTGAATTTTAGTTTCGAGACGATTTTTCCATTTCTTTTTTCTTTAATTCTTCTTGTGCCAATTTGGTTTGTTATAAAATCAATTGCTAAAGATGTTCTTAGTAATGAAAACACTTTAAAAGAGCTAAAAAAGTTTAAAAGAAATTATTCATTGCTTGATTTCTTATCTAAAAAAGTTTCTTATACAAATGGACTTGAAGATTTAAGAGGATTAAATTTTGGAAATAGAAGTGCCGCTGTAAAACTTACTGTAATCGTAAGTCCAAGTTGTGTACACTGTCATAAAACATTTCAAGAAGCTTTTGATTTAGTATTGAAATTTCCTGATAAAATATTTTTGAACGTATTGTTTAATGTTAATCCTGAGAATGTCGATAATCCATATAAAGTTGTTGTCGAAAGGCTTTTGTCAATAAACAGATCAACTCCAGGAAAAACAGTCGAAGCGATTTCAGATTGGCATATTAAAAAAATGAGTCTGAAAAAATGGTTGAAAAAATGGCATGTTGATTCAGTGAGTATGGTTGTTAAACAAGAAATAAATAAGCAGTATGAATGGTGTTCTAAAAATAATTTCAATTATACTCCAGTAAAAATTGTAAATGAGAGCTTATTTCCAAACGAATATGAGCTAAATGAATTGAAGTACTTTTTAAATGATTTTGCAGAACCGAAAGAAGCAGTTCTTGAAAAAACAGCTTAGTTTGAAATAGAATAAGAATAGAGTTACCCCCCCCAAAACCGAATAAATCAAGAGTTATGTTAAAAAACATCTTAAATCTGGAAGGATCGCAAGAGATTACTGCCAGTGAACAAAAAACAATAATAGGTACAAACGTTAAAGAAACTAGTCCAAAATGTGATACATGGTATAGTAGATCTGGTTTGACCTTTGAAGATTGTGCCGAGTATTACTCGTTAGATTTGAATTACGCTGGTGTAAATTAAGATTGTGCAATTGTAAAAGATTCGAAAATAAATTGAAATAGTAATGTTAAAGAAAATTTTAAATCTGAAACATGCTCAGCATATTAGTAAAAATGAGCAGAAAACAATAAAAGGCGGTATTCCGGAATGCTGGGTATATGCAATGGAAGCCGGATGTGTGTTGATACCAAGCGGCGGGACATGTCCAATAAATATGGAAGCAGGTATTTGCGATACAAATCGCCTTTGCTGCTAGCTTTTTTGAAATTATTTAAAGTAATATACATACAGCCTTTTTTAAAATTTAGTCATGTTTTTTTTAATTTGTAGGCGCTCGATCGTGGAACATTGAGCAAATATCCCCACATTGATGATTGGTGTCGGGATTCTCAGGAAAAGTGGTCACTCGATTGGTTTTATTTGGTTAGGCTGATCAAGTGCCATCTCCTAGAGAAAAAATGGTTTTAGTGCGATATAGTGGTAATAGAAATAGTTCTTTCTTTTTTTATAGTAAAACAAAGTATAGTCAAATTGCTATAGTAAACTGATATATAATCAGATGTGTTAGAATAATTGAAGTACTAACAATAAAACAAAAAACTATGTTAAAAAACATTTTAAACCAAAAAGACACTTTTTTGTTAAGTGCAGCTGAGCAAAAAAATATAAAAGGAGGAGGTCCTATTAATCCTCCATCAAATTGTCGTTGTTCTTGTCCTGGTACAGGCGCTAATTCTTGTTTTTCGTATTGTCCTGATGGAACAATCCCAGCATTGAATGAAGGTAGTACAGGGAATTGTAAGTTTCCATTTGAATAAAAACCTTCAGAGCATTTTTTAATTAATAATATTATTCAAAATCAGTAAAAAGGTGTAGTGTATTTAGGTATTTAAAACCATAATTGCATATGCTTTGATATTGGATGAGAGTTTTATAAAAATTTTGCTTTCGGTTAAATTTTGAAATTATTTAAAGTAATATACATACAGCCTTTTTTAAAATTTAGTCATGTTTTTTTTAATTTGTAGGCGCTCGATCGTGGAACATTGAGCAAATATCCCCACATTGATGATTGGTGTCGGGATTCTCAGGAAAAGTGGTCACTAGGTTAGTTTTATTTGGTTAGGGCTGATCAAGTGCCATCTCCTAGAGAAATGGTGCTGCAAGCAGTATTTTATATTTATGGGAGGATTAGTTCTCTCTTTTTTTTGTCATAGAATTTAATAGTAATAAAAATACTACGATGTTTTTAAATTAAACAGACAGAGGCTTCGACTGTCTTAAAATGATCGAAGTATTAACAAATCAAAAAAACAAATCATGAAAAAATTAAAAGATTTAATTGGTATTGAAGTTTTAGGAGTTAATGAAAAGAAAAACATTATGGGCGGAGGACCTGGAATAGAGGCCTGTTATTGTCCAGGAACAAATATTTTTGCAGGTATTATACGTCCGGGCGATGGTGAAACTTGTGCCTCGGTTATTGAGGACGGTTGTCCGCTAGACAGCTAACCATAAAATATATTTAAAGTAAAGAAAGCTTTGTTGTTTTTTAACAAAGCTTTCTTGCTTTTTTATAGATTAGTTGAAAACCAATTATAAAAGGTAAAATTTAGCTGTTTAATTAAAGACTGATTTATATTTTAAGATTTTTTGTATAATATTGTTATGAATAAACCCAAATAGCAGAGTTGAAAAAATTCACGAGTTACAAACAAGCAGATTTTAAAGATTGCGGACCAACATGTTTAAAAATTATAGCTAAACATTATGGTAAAACAATTAATATTCAGGAGCTGCGCGATGCAAGCGAAACGACTCGTGAGGGAAGTAATTTGCTTTTTTTGAGTGATGCCGCAGAAAAAATTGGTTTTAGAACTTTAGGAGTAAAACTAAGTGCAGAACGACTTGAGGAGGCACCGCTTCCGTGTATTTTACATTGGAACAAAAACCATTATGTAGTACTTTATAAAATTAAAAAAGGGATTTATTATATATCAGATCCTGCTTTTGGTTTAATTGAATATAATAAAGAGGACTTTCTTAAATTTTGGATTGGAAATAACGCAGATGATTCGACCCAAGAAGGTATCGCTTTATTGATTGAGGCCACACCAAAATTTTTCCAATCTGAATTTGATAAGGAAGATGCTAAAGGAATTGGCTTTGGATTACTTTCGCAATATGTACTTCGCTATAAATCATTTTTGATTCAATTGTCTATAGGTTTATTAGCAAGCAGTTTGCTGCAGCTTATTTTTCCATTCCTAACGCAAAGTATTGTAGATATTGGAATACAGAATCAGAATATTCATTTCGTTTATCTAATTCTTTTTGCGCAGTTATTTCTATTTGCGGGAAGAACAGGTTTAGAGCTTATCAGGAGTTGGATTTTACTGCATCTTTCAACCCGCATCAATATTTCACTCATTTCGGATTTTTTTATTAAACTAATGAATCTGCCCATTTCATTTTTTGATGTGCGAATGACGGGCGATATTATGCAGCGTATAAATGACCATCGCCGAATTGAGAAAATCCTAACCACATCATCATTAAACGTTCTGTTTTCTATAATAAATATGTTTGTGATGGGAGCCGTTTTAGCCTATTTCAATTTAAAGATATTTTTAGTCTTTTTTGTCGGAAGCCTTCTTTACTTTGGATGGATAACATTGTTTTTAAAACGAAGAGAAGTTTTAGATTATAAACGCTTTGCCGAAGTCTCGCAGGAGCAGAGTAAAGTGATGGAGCTTATAAACGGAATGCAGGAAATCAAACTCCACAATGCCGAAAAACAAAAACGCTGGAGCTGGGAATATGTACAGGCCAGATTGTTTAGAGTTTCAATAAAAGGGTTAGTTTTAGAACAAACACAAACAATTGGTTCTTCGGTCATCAACGAATTAAAAAATATCTTCATCATATTTCTATCGGCAAAATTAGTCATCGACGGTTCAATTACATTGGGTATGATGCTGGCCATCAGTTCGATTGTAGGCAGTTTAAATGGGCCGGTAACACAGCTTATTGAATTTGTAAGAGAACTGCAGGATGCCAAAATATCATTGGCGAGATTGTCTGAAATTCATGAGAAAGAAGATGAAACTCAACAAGAAGTTCATCAAACAAATGATGTTCCTTTTGATGCTCCAATCGAAATCAAGAATATTTCATATCGCTATTTGGGCTCTGATATTCCGGTTTTGGATAATTTAAGTCTTGTAATTCCTCCAAATAAAATAACTGCGATAGTGGGCGTCAGCGGAAGCGGTAAAACTACTTTGATGAAGTTGCTGCTTAAGTTTTATGAGCCTGAAAAAGGAGAGATAGCTATTGGAAATTCGCAGCTAAAAAATATTTCTCAAAAAGCATGGCGTTCTAATATTGGTGCAGTGATGCAGGAAGGCTTTATTTTTAGTGATACCATTGCTAATAATATTGCTTTTGGAGTTGATATTATTAATAAAGAACGTTTAGTTTATGCAGCTGATGTGGCCAATATTAAAGAGTATATCAGTGAGCTTCCTCTTGGTTATAATACAAAAATTGGAGCAGAAGGTGTAGGAATGAGTACTGGACAGAAACAAAGATTATTAATTGCAAGAGCTGTTTATAAAGACCCCGAAATTTTATTTTTTGATGAAGCAACATCAGCTTTGGATGCCAATAATGAAAAGGAAATAATGAGAAAACTAGGTCTGTTTTTTGAAAATAAAACAGTAGTCGTAATTGCTCATCGATTAAGTACGGTTATGAATGCAGATCAGATTGTAGTTTTAGATAAAGGAAAAATTATAGAAATAGGATCTCATACTTCTTTGGTAGAACAAAAAGGAAATTATTTTGAATTGGTTAAAAATCAATTGCAGTTAGGAAATTAATTATGGCAGAAGAACATAACACTTTCGAATTAAGAAGCGAAGAAGTTCAAGACATTCTCACCAAAGTACCGCATTGGATGATTCGATGGGGAACGGTTTTGATATTTGTAATTATAGTGCTTCTTTTTTTTGTTTCCTGGTTTATAAAATATCCAGATGTTGTAAATACCGAAATTGTAATTACAACCAATATTCCGCCAGAAAAAATAGTTTCAAAGTCCTCAGGAAGGATTGAAGCTATTTTGGTAAAAGATAAAACAATCGTTTCTAAGAATACAACGCTTGCCATAATTGAAAACACAGCCAATTATAAAGATGTTTTTTTACTAAAAAGCATAATGGACAGCTATAATATTAATGATCCTAAAAAAGAATTTCCATTTACACAATTAAAAAACACACAACTAGGTGAAATTGAAAGTGCTTACGCAGTTTTTCAAAAAGATTATCAAGCTCAGGAATTAAATCATGATTTGCAGCCATTTGCAATTGAAAACAGAGCGCAAGTTTCTGAGAAAATTCAAATAAAAGAACGATTAGATATTCTTCAGCAGCAAAAATTGATTAACGAAAGCGAACTTCAGCTTCAAAAAAATGAAGTTGCCCGTTTCGAAGTCCTTTTTGCAAAAGGTATTATTTCTGCCCAAGAAATGGAAGCAAAGAAATTGAGTTTCCTGCAAGCACAGAAGAGTTATCGAAGCCTTTTAGCTTCGATTTCGCAATTAAAGTCCTCTTTGATTGATAATACAAAATCAAGTCAGAATTCGCAGATAAATAGCACAAAAGAAGAAGTGAATTTAGGACGAAATATGGCGCAGTCATTTTACCAGCTTAAGAAAGTGATTAAGGACTGGGAACTGACTTATACACTAAAATCGTCGATTAGTGGAACGGTTACTTTTTTACAGGTTTGGACAGAAAATCAAACGATAAATGCGGGAGACAATGTTTTTTCGATTATTCCGGATGCTAAAAACGGCTTTATTGGAAAAGTAAAAGCACCGGCATTAAATTCGGGAAAGATAAAAGTTGGACAAAAAGTAAATATACGTTTAGCTAATTTCCCAGATAGAGAATTTGGTGTTCTAAAAGGTAAAATTCGTAATATTTCGTTGGTGCCTGATAAAGATGGAAATATATTGTTAGACGTTGAACTGCCAAACGGATTAGAAACATCCTATAAAAAGCAAATTGTATTTCAGCAGGAAATGAAAGGAAGTGCCGAAATTGTAACCGAAGATCTTCGATTGATAGAAAGGATTTTATATCAGTTCAAAAGTATATTTGAGCAGGTCTAGAATTTCAAATAGAAATCTTTAGTTAATTCAATATATTCTGGAGTATAAACGTGACGATCAATTTCAATTGTTAGTTCATCGATTTCGATTTCTGACATTTCATTTCGGCTAAAAGCTAATAAACTGCGTTTGATTTCAGATTTTGGAGTTCCTTTTACACGCGTTATTTTTAACGGATATAATTCAGATTCTTTGGCTAAGGCGATAAATTTTTCTTCTTCTTTAAAAGGAAGGATTAAAGCAAATATCCCGTTTTCAGATAATAATAAATCGGCTGCTTCAACAAGTTCTTCAAAAGGCATTGCATCTTGAAAACGTGCTAAATCGCGTTGTTCATTTTCGGTTTTATAATCTTCGGCAAAAAAAGGCGGATTTGAAACAATTAAATCATATTCGTCTTCTGGTTCTTCTATAAATTCATCTAAACCAGCATGAAAACAAAATAAACGATCACCCCAAGGAGAATTTTCGAAATTTTCTACCGCTTGTTCATAAGCATCTTCATCAATTTCAAGTGCATCAATTTGTTCCGCATTTGTTCTCTGCGCAATCATTAAAGCAATAATTCCAGTTCCTGCACCAACGTCTAAAACACTAGACGGATTGTGATTTATTGGAGCCCATGCACCAAGTAAAACACCATCTGTGCCAACTTTCATTGCACAACGATCTTGATTAATAGAGAATTGCTTGAACTGAAACATTTTAATTTTTGATTGAAGATTAACGATTTTTGATTTCAGATAGAAAACTGAACACTAAAAACTGTAAACTGAATACTTTTTTAAAGGTACATTTCCACCAATCCTTCTGGAAGGTTCATGATTACTTTTTTATTCTCACGATCAATTTTTACCAAGAAATGATCAATCATTGGAACTAAAATTTCTACATTGCCATTTAAAACTTCAAAAAGCGGCTGTGCAGAAGAATCATTAATAGAAGTAATTTTTCCAAAAACACCTAAACGTTGGTCTTCGATTTCAAAACCAATTACTTCGTGAAAATAGAATTTGTTGCCAGAAAGTTTAGGCAGCATAGTTAATGGAAGATAGACAGCATTGCTAACTAAAGCATCTGCATTTTCTTCGGTATTTACATCTTCAAAACGAACTCTAAGAAAGTCGTTTTTGTGTAAAGAACTTGTTTCAATAAAAAAAGGAACCAAGTGTTTGTTATGTTCAACAAACACTGATTCCAGATTTTCGTATAACTCAGGTTCGTCTGTGTCTAAATAGATCAGAACTTCACCTTTGAAACTAAATTTTTTAGCGATTTTACCTAAATAAAAACATTCTTCTTTACGCATTATCGCTAGGTAAAATTATGCTTCAGTTGTTTCGTTATTCTCTTCAGCAGCAGGAGCTTCTTCAGTAGATGCTTCTACTTCAGCAACTTCTTCAACTGCAGGAGTTGCAGCAGCGATAGCGTCAGCTTCAGCCTGAGCCGCAGCAGCTAAACGTTTAGCGTTAACTTCTTTTTCAGCTTTTAAAGCTTTAGCTTTAACATCAGCTTGAGCTTTTGTTAAACCGTCTTTTTTAGCATCAACTTTTCCAGCTTTAGCCTCTAACCAAGCAGCTAATTTAGCATCAGCTTGTTCTTGAGTTAAAGCACCTTTACGAATACCTCCATCAAGGTGGTGTTTCAATAAAGCACCTTTGTAAGAAAGAATTGCTCTAGCAGTATCAGTTGGTTGTGCACCATTGTGTAACCATTTAACTGCACTATCAAGGTTTAAGTCGATAGTTGCTGGGTTAGTGTTTGGATTGTAAGTACCGATTTTCTCTAAGTATTTACCATCTCTTTTTGAGCGTGCATCTGCAGCTACAACCCAGTAAAAAGGTTTTCCTTTTTTACCGTGTCTTTGTAATCTAATTTTTACTGACATAATCTTATTGATTAAATTTTGAGGTACTCGACCTCTGTTAATTAAGGGCGCAAAGATATAATTTTTTTATCAATAATACGTTTCAAAAAGTATTAAATGCATTTCCAATCCAATTTTATTGATTTTTTGCCTTTTTCGATCTTATTATTGAGGCAATTATCTCTTAATGCGGTATTTTTGCACCAAATTGACTTAGATATGAAAAAATACTTTTATTTTTTATCGCTTTTTTTTATTGTCGCAGCTTGTACAGAAGATGTAAAATTTAATAATCCTGCTTTTCAAAGCTTAAAAGAAAATGTTTTTTGGAGAGCTCAAAGTTATAAGGCACATTTAGGTGAAAACGGCAGTATAGTGGTAGAAGGTTCTTTAGGGTATGAAAAGGTTATTTTGCAAATGGCTTCGACTGCAGAGCAAACTTTTACTTTAGGTAATGATGAACTTTCTAAGGCATCATACGAAAACAAACTGTCGACAGAATTGTCAGCATTTTCAACAGGTACGGATAAAGGCAGCGGACAAATTGTTATTACTGATTATGATAATGTGAACCATACGATTTCTGGAACGTTTAAATTTACTGCAGAAAACAATGATGAAACTAATACTGAAAAGCCTAAGATTAACTTTAAAGAGGGAGTCTTTTATAAAGTGCCAATTGAAGTGAGTGCTATAGAAAATAAGTTGTAGTTTTTTTCTCAGACATAGATTCTATAGAGGAATTATTAAAATCAAAATAAAAACATAAATAAACTAATATATAGTAGATTACAGAAAAATAAGACTACATTTGCTACATTATTATAAATAAGTACATATGAACATTTTTGTTGGAAGCCTTCCATTCAGTATTGAGGAAGCAGATTTAAGAGAGTCTTTCGAGGCTTACGGAGCAGTAGATTCAGTTAAAATTATCACTGATAAATTTACTGGAAGAAGCAAAGGTTTTGGTTTTGTTGAGATGCCAAACGATGCTGAAGCTCAAAAAGCAATTGATGAGTTGAACGGAGCTACTGTTCAAGGTCGTACAATTGTTGTAAATAAATCTGAACCAAAACCTGAAGGTGAAAGAAGAAGCTTCAATAACAACCGTGGAGGTGATTCTCGCGGAGGTTACGGAAACAACCGTGGTGGAAATGACCGTGGTGGTAACAGAGGAGGATATTAATATTTTTTTCTAAATATATAAAAGGGATCAACGAAAGTTGATCCCTTTTTTTGTGTTTAAAAATTGTTTCAAGTGTCAGGTTTCAAGTTTCAGCAACGTGAAACCTGAAACCAAAAATTAACTAATTATACATTCGCGGCTAACCAGTCACCAACTTCTTTAGTGCCGTATGCTTTGCCTCCATCAGCTAAATCTTCAGTAACTATTCCTGCTTCTAAAGCTTTGTTTACAGCATCTCTCATTGCTTTTCCTTCTTCCATCAATCCGAAGTTTTCGAACATCATAGCAGCAGATAAAATAGTTGCCATTGGGTTAGCGATGTTCAATCCAGTTGCTTGCGGATAAGACCCGTGAATTGGTTCAAACAAAGATACTTCAGCTCCCATAGAAGCAGAAGGCATTAATCCCATTGAACCAGAAATTACAGAAGCTTCGTCTGTTAAGATATCTCCAAATAAGTTTTCTGTAATTAATACGTCGTAAGAGTTTGGCCATTGTACCAAACGCATAGCTACAGCATCAACAAATTCGTAGCTAACTTCAACTTCTGGATACTCTTTTTCCATTGCCTGAACTGTTTCTCTCCATAAGCGTGAAGTTTCTAAAACGTTTGCTTTGTCAACGCAGCATAATTTTTTAGAACGTGTCATTGCTAATTCGAAACCTTTTTTAGCTAAACGTTGTACTTCCGCTCTTGTGTAAACACAATTGTCGTAAGCAGTATCTCCATTGTCTTTTCTTCCTTTTTCTCCAAAATAGATTCCACCAGTTAATTCTCTTAAGAAAACTAAGTCAGTTCCTTCGATTCTTTCTCTTTTTAATGGAGATTTATCCAATAATGAAGGGAACGTAAAAGTAGGTCTTACATTTGCAAACAAACCTAATGCTTTACGCATTTTTAGTAAACCTTGTTCTGGGCGTACTGGTGCAGAAGGATCGTTATCGTATTTAGGGTGGCCAATCGCTCCAAAAAGAACGGCATCAGCATTTTTACAAACTTCGTGTGTTGAATCTGGATAAGGTTCGCCTACTGCATCAATTGCAGCTGCGCCAGTTAAAGCTGGTTTCCAAGTTATTTCGTGATTGAATTTTTTTGCAATAGCATCAGATACTTTTACAGCTTCATTTATTACTTCTGGTCCGATTCCGTCTCCGGCTAAAAGGGCTATGTTTAATTTCATTTTTATTTTTTAAAAAGGTTCTAAGATTCTAAGTTGCTAAGGTTCTAAGTTTTTCTTCTTAGTGGCTTAATTTTGTTTTTTTAAGATTCTGAGTTACTAAGATTTTAAGTTCAAAGAAAAAAATCTTAGTAACTTAGAATCTTAGCATCTTAGAACCTTAGGCTATTACATTTAACATTTTCTGTGTTGCAATAATCGCTGCAACGGTTTGATCTGAGTCTAATCCGCGGGTTTTAAATTCTTTTTCGTTGTTTGTCCAAGTAATAATGGTTTCGCACAACGCATCAGAACTACTTCCTGGCGGGATTCTAACTGCGTAATCAATTAATTTTGGAAGCGTTAATTTTTTGCTTTTGTAAATTTTTGAAAGTGCATTCATAAAAGCATCAAACTGACCGTCGCCTTGTGCATTTTCTTCGATGATTTCATCGCCAAATTTCAGACACAAAGTTGTAGACGGACGCATTCCTTTTGAGTGTACTAATATATAGGACTCAATTTTTATTTTTTCTTCGTAAGTATGACTGTCCAAAACATCTGAAATAATGTATGGAAGATCTTCTTTGGTAACGGTTTCTTTTTTGTCGCCCAATTCGATAATTCTTTGAGTAACCAATTTCAAATCTTCGTTGTTTAGTTTTAAACCTAATTCCTGAAGATTTTTTTCGATATTGGCTTTTCCTGAAGTTTTTCCGAGAGCATATTTTCTTTTTCTTCCAAAACGTTCCGGAAGCAAATCATTAAAATATAAATTGTTTTTGTTGTCACCATCAGCATGGATTCCTGCAGTTTGTGTAAAAACATTATCTCCAACAATTGGCTTGTTGGCAGGAATTCTATATCCGGTAAAAGTTTCCACCAATTTGCTTACAGAATACAAAGATGTTTCTTTGATGTTGATGCTAACTTCTGGAAGATAATCATTTATAACAGCCACAGTACTTTCAAGCGGAGCATTTCCGGCGCGTTCTCCCATTCCGTTTACCGTTACGTGAAGTCCGTTTATGCCGGCTTTTATAGCTTCCATAACATTCGCAACGCTTAAATCGTAGTCGTTGTGTGCATGGAAATCAAAATGTATATTTGGATATTTTGCTCTAATTTTTGAGATGAATTCAAAAGTTAAAGACGGAATTAAAACGCCTAAAGTATCAGGAAGTAAAATTCTTTTAACGGGTTGCGTAGATAAGAAATCTAAAAACTGAAAAACATATTCAGGAGAATTTCGCATTCCGTTGCTCCAGTCTTCGAGATAAACATTAGTTTCAATATTATTTTCTTTTGCTAAAGCGATAATTTGTGCAATTTCAGAAAAATGCTGTTCCGGAGTTTTTTTTAATTGATGAGTTAAGTGATTCATGGAGCCTTTAGTCAATAAATTTTGCACTTTGGCACCAGCTTTTTTCATCCATTCTATTGAAACTCCTCCGTCAACAAATGTCAGAACTTCGATTCTGTCAATATAGCCGCGTTCTTCGGCCCATGTGGTAATGCCTTTTACGGCTTGAAATTCTCCTTCGCTCACGCGTGCTGAAGCAATTTCGATTCTATCAATATTTAATTCCTCCAACAATAATTGCGCAATGGTTAGTTTTTCTGCAGCAGAAAAAGATACTCCTGAGGTTTGTTCACCATCACGGAGTGTTGTATCCATTATTTCAATTTTTCTTTTTTCCATTATTATATTGTTAGCTTTTTAATGATAAGCTGATAGGTTGTGTTTTATTTTTTTGTTATCAGAATTAAACCTGTTGACCAGCACATTTTTGTAAGTTGAATGTCATTTCTTTTTTCTAAATCCCGAATAAGAATTTCAACATTTTTATTATGATTTTTTGGCCAGTTTTTTTGTGGTAACATATCATCAATTAAATAAATTCCTCCCGGTTTCAATAGTTGTAAAGTTTCTTCTAGAACTACATATTTGCCGGGCCAGGCATCAGCAAAAATTAAATCAAACTTTTCTCCGTTATAATTTAAAATCCATTTTTCGGCGTCATCGCAAACAAATGAAACATTTGGTTTTTGAAAATACTTTTTGGCAACATTTTGATATTCGGCTAAATTGTCAATGGAAATCAAGTTTGAATTCTCGTTCATTCCTTCAACCATCCACGCAAGTGATAATCCGGTTCCTGTTCCTAATTCTAAAAAATGACCATCTGTTTTTGTTGCGATTAATGTTCTTAGAAAACTCCCTGTTTGTAGATCGGATGGCATTGAAAACGAAATTTTTTCAGAATCAATTTTGATTTCCGAGTATGATTTTGGTAATACAATACTATTGTCGTTCATTTTTAGAAAGTTATAAATTAGGTTACATATCGCTATTTAATATCAGTTTTAAAATATAAAGCAGTTACGAAACTCAACTATAAAGTTGAAGTTTACGTAACTGCATTTTTATAGGTTGATGGTTAGTAAGGAAGTTTATCAGCAAAAGCCTGAATATCTTCTTTAATATTTTGCAAATAATCAATGTCATCAAAACCATTGATCATATTGTTCTTTTTGTATCCGTTAATCGCAAAAGATTCTGATTGGCCAGTTGCCAATAGAGTAATCGTTTGGTTTGGTAAGTTGATTTCTAATTCTGTTTTTGGATCAGCTTCAATGGCGCTGAAAATAGTTTCAGCAAATTCAGGGCTGACCTGAACAGGTAAAACACCAATATTTAAACAGTTTCCTTTAAAGATATCTGCAAAGAAACTAGAAACTACAGCTCTGAAACCGTAATCATAAACTGCCCACGCAGCGTGCTCTCTTGAAGATCCAGAACCGAAGTTTTTTCCTCCAACTAAGATTTTTCCAGAATAAGTTGAATCGTTTAAAACGAAATCAGCTTTTGGAGAATCATCTCCGTTGTATCTCCAGTCTCTAAAAAGATTGTCTCCAAAACCTTCACGCTTTGTAGCTTTTAAGAAACGAGCCGGAATGATTTGATCTGTATCTACGTTCTCAATTGGCAGCGGCACTGCACTGCTGGTAAGTATATTAAATTTATCGTATGCCATTTTGATTTTTGATTTTAGATTAACGATTTCTGATTTTAGATTTGTTGTTGTATCTTAAAATTGTAATCGTTAATGTTTTTTGTAAAATGTAAATTGAAATTTTAGAAGATTTTTTAATGAAGCGTATCGAAATCTGAAATCAAAAATCGTTAACCTTCATTTCTAAATCTTTAAAAAAGCTCTCTCGGATCTGTTAGTTTTCCTGTAACAGCAGCTGCGGCAGCCATAATTGGACTTGCTAAAAGCGTTCTTGAACCAGGACCTTGACGACCTTCAAAGTTTCTGTTTGAAGTACTTACCGCATATTTCCCTGCAGGAACTTTATCGTCGTTCATGGCTAAACAAGCAGAACAACCCGGCTGACGTAATACGAAACCAGCTTCAGTCAAAATATCTAAGATACCTTCTTCTTTAATCTGAGCTTCAACAACATGAGAACCCGGAACTAACCAAGCGGTAACATTATCAGCTTTTTTTCTTCCTTTTACAATTTCGGCGAAAGCTCTAAAATCTTCAATACGTCCGTTTGTACAACTTCCTAAGAAAACATAATCAATAGGTTTTCCAATCATCACATCGTCTTCGTGGAAGCCCATATAAGCTAAAGATTTTTTGTAAGTTTCCTCGCCGCCTTCAACTTCTTTTGCACTTGGGATATGTTTTGAGATACCAATTCCCATTCCTGGATTAGTACCGTAAGTAATCATTGGTTCAATGTCTGAAGCCTTGATGTTTAATTCAGCATCAAAAACGGCATCAGCATCAGTTTTTAAAGTTTTCCAATATTCAACAGCTTTTGTCCAAGCTTCTCCTTTTGGAGCGTATAATCTTCCCTCAAGGAAATCGAAAGTAGTTTGATCAGGAGCGATCATTCCTCCACGAGCACCCATTTCGATACTTAAATTACAAACTGTCATACGACCTTCCATAGTCATGTTTTCAAAAACATCACCAGCATATTCAACAAAATATCCTGTACCTCCAGAAGTAGTTAATTGCGCAATAATATAAAGTGCAACGTCTTTTGGACCAACACCTTTGCTTAATTGACCGTTTACGTTAATACGCATTTTCTTTGGTTTAGGCTGCATAATACATTGTGTAGAAAGCACCATCTCCACCTCAGATGTTCCAATACCAAAAGCGATAGCTCCAAAAGCACCGTGAGTAGACGTATGCGAATCTCCACATACAATAGTAGCACCTGGCAAAGTAATTCCGTTTTCAGGACCAACTACGTGTACAATTCCATTTTTTTGGTGACCTAATCCCCAGTGCGAAATTCCGTATTCGTTTGCATTGTCTTCAAGAGCTTGAAGCTGGTTTGCAGATAAAGGATCTTGAACTGGTAAATGTTGGTTTATGGTTGGTGTATTGTGATCTGCAGTTGCAAAAGTACGTTGTGGGTATAAAACGTTAACGCCTCTTGATTTTAATCCTAAAAAAGCAACAGGACTCGTAACTTCATGAATGAAATGGCGGTCAATAAAAAACACATCTGGTCCATCTTCAATTTTACGCACTACATGTGAATCCCATACTTTGTCAAATAATGTCTTACTCATTTTTATTTTTTTTAAATGTAATTTCTATAACTACAGCATTTTCCTGTTCATTATAATAGCAAAACAAAAGTAAAAAAAGATACAAAGGCGTCAATTTCAATATTTCATTATATACGATACCCAAACTAAAATACAAATTGCGAAATGGCTTTTTTTGTCTTCAATTTTTGTATAAAAATGAATAAGGAATTGATTTTATTTTTCTTTTTTTGCTTAAATCCTGCTTAATTGTTTTTTGTTTTGATAGTTTGCAAATTTATTTCAAAATAGCTGTAAAAAAGAGCGTTTTGTTTGAAAATATGTAACAAATTGAGTAAAAATAGTAATAATTAGTAGTTTTGGTTTCTTTTTTTTGTTTTTGAAATCAGGCGTTTACGCACTTTTAAAAGCATTTAGAATTAGATTTTAGAAACATTTTTCATGTCTTTTTTTAGATAAAATAATACGACATCCAAGAAGTGTATTTTTTTGTTTTTTAGAATGAAATTAAATGAAAACTAAAATATCATACTTGGTAAATTGATTGATTATGACAACTAGCTGACAATTACTTTTAAAAAGAACTTCTAATATTGAAACCTCTAATTTTAAATAAATATACCATGAATTTAAATCAATTCGCTTACAGATTGGGAGTTTTAGGAACAGTAATTATTTTAATCTGGGTAGGTCTTTTCAAATTTACTATCGTCGAAGCCGAAGCAATAAAAGGCTTGGTCGAGAATCATTTTGCAATGAGCTGGATGTATAAAGTTATGTCAGTACAGCAGGTTTCTAATTTTATCGGAATTTTTGAAGTTCTTACTGGGCTGGGATTGCTTGCTTCTTTATTTCTTAAGAGAATCGGTCTTTATGCTGGCTGCGCTTCTGCTATTATATTTGTTACAACATTAAGTTTTTTAATCACAACTCCAGGTGTTTTTAAAAGTGTAGAAGGTTTTCCCGTAACTGATTTTTTTATTTTAAAGGATATTCCATATTTGGCAATTTCGTTAATGGTTTGTGTAAAAGGGAAGGAATAAAATAAGTGCTTTTCTTAACAAATTCACTAGCTGAATTGTTTAAAAAAAGACTAAATTTGAATTTCCTCTATTCTATAGTTTACTATTTTGTACAGCGCATTAAATCAGTGTTTTATGTGTTGTAAAATTTGGATTTTGGAACTTTAATTTTGCCTTTTTAAACTTATGTATTTAATATTCGATACCGAAACTACTGGATTACCAAAACGCTGGGATGCTCCAATAACTGATTCTGATAACTGGCCTCGCTGTATTCAGATCGCATGGCAGCTTCATGACGAAATGGGACAGCTTATTGAACATCAGGATTATTTGGTAAAACCAGATGGATTTAATATTCCGTATGATGCAGAACGTATTCACGGTATTTCGACTGAATTAGCAGAAGCGGATGGAATCTCGCTGGCAGAAGTTTTAGAGAAATTCAATATTGCTTTAAGTAAAACTAAATTTATTGTCGGTCAGAATTTAGGTTTCGATGTTAATATTATGGGAGCTGAATTCCATAGAATGGGTGTAGATTCGCCAATGAGCACAATGCCTGTTCTGGATACCTGTACAGAAGTTACGGCTTCGTTATTACAGCTTCCAGGAGGTCGTGGAGGAAGATTTAAATTGCCGACACTAACAGAGTTACACAGTTATTTATTTGATAAACCTTTTGCAGAAGCGCACAACGCAACTGCCGACGTTGAGGCAACGACTCGTTGTTTCTTGGAGTTAATTAGAAGAGAGGTTTTTACCAAAGAAGAACTTGATGTTCCGAAAGAGTATTTTAAAGAATTTCAGGCAAGAAATCCGCAGGAATTTCCTTTAATTGGTTTAAAACACATCAATTTAAAAGCGGCTTCTGATAAAATCAGAGAGCAGCTAAAAGCTTTAGAATCTGTTGGTAAAGAACCTGCAGTTTCGCATTCTGACAGAGAAGATTTTAAAGCAGCAAAATATTCGCATTTACACAATCATACACAGTTTTCGGTTCTTCAATCGACGATCGGAATTGGGAATATTGTTGCAGCTACTGCTAAAAACGGAATGCCTGCTGTTGCCATGACCGATACCGGAAACATGATGGGAGCATTTCACTTTGTGAGCGCCGTTATGAATCACAATAAAGCGGCTTCCGGAAAAAATAAAGCTTTGGTAGAAGCTGGTGAAGAACCAACAGAAACCGAAATAAAACCAATTGTCGGCTGCGAATTTAATGTTTGTGAAAACCATTTAGATAAAAGTAAAAAAGACAACGGAAACCAGATTGTATTGTTAGCCAAAAACAAAAATGGATATCACAATTTGGCTAAAATGTCTTCCATCGCTTTTACCAACGGATTTTACTATGTTCCTAGAATTGATCGTGCGATTATCGAAAAATACAAGGAAGATATTATGGTTTTGTCTGGAAATTTATATGGAGAAATTCCGAGTAAGATTCTGAACATTGGTGAAAACCAAGCCGAAGAAGCGTTAATTTGGTGGAAGGAACAATTTGGTGATGATTTTTACCTAGAATTGATGCGCCATAATCAGGAAGATGAAAATCGCGTAAACAAAACTCTGATTGAATTTTCGCAAAAGCATAATGTAAAGCTAATTGCAACCAATAATACCTATTATTTAAATAAAGAAGATGCCAATGCGCACGATATTTTACTTTGTGTAAAAGACGGTGAGAAGCAGGCAACGCCAATTGGTCGTGGTCGTGGTTATCGCTACGGACTTCCAAATCAGGAATATTATTACAAGTCCGAAGAAGAGATGAAAAAACTCTTTGCTGATTTGCCGGAAGCCATTATTAATATTCAGGAAATTGTCGATAAAGTAGAAGGATATTCACTTTATAGAGATGTATTGCTTCCTAAATTTGATATCCCGCAAGAATTTGTTGTTGAAGAAGATGAAGCTGATGGAGGTGTTCGTGGTGAAAATAAATACCTGCGACACCTTACAATGGAAGGAGCTAAAAGGAGATACGGAGAAATTACAGAATCAATTCAAGAACGTCTCGATTTTGAGTTGTTAACGATTTCGAATTCAGGATATCCGGGTTATTTCTTAATTGTACAGGATTTTATTGCCGAAGCTAGAAACATGGACGTTTCGGTTGGGCCTGGTCGTGGATCTGCAGCGGGTTCTGCCGTTGCTTACTGCCTCGGGATTACTAATATTGACCCAATTAAATACGATTTGCTTTTTGAGCGTTTCCTAAATCCTGACCGTGTATCGATGCCCGATATTGATATAGACTTTGATGATGAGGGTCGTGGACGTGTAATGGAATATGTAATCAACAAATACGGTCAAAAACAGGTTGCGCAAATTATTACTTATGGTAAAATGGCAACCAAATCGGCTATTCGTGATACGGCTCGTGTACTGGATTTACCATTATTTGAAGCCGATAGAATTGCAAAACTGATTCCGGGAATGATGCCGTCAAAATGGAATTTGGCGCGTTTTATTTCGGAGAGTGAAGAAGAGGTTAAAAAAGCACTTCGTTCAGACGAATTTGATAATGTAAAAGAATTAATCGCGATTGCCAATGAAGATGATTTGGCAGGAGAAACCATTCAGCAGGCAAAAATCCTTGAAGGATCGATGCGAAATACGGGAATTCACGCGTGTGGAGTTATCATTACACCGTCAGATATTACGAATTATGTTCCTGTAACGACAGCAAAAGATTCTGATTTATACGTAACACAGTTTGATAACTCGGTTGCAGAAAGTGCGGGATTGTTGAAAATGGACTTCTTGGGTCTGAAGACCCTTACGCTGATAAAAGATACAGTAAAACTGGTAAAATATAGAACAGGAATTGAATTGGATCCAGATACCTTTCCAATCGATGACGAAGAAACGTATGCGCTTTTCCAAAGAGGTGAAACTGTTGGAATCTTCCAATATGAGTCACCCGGAATGCAGAAATACATGAAAGATCTAAAGCCGACGGTTTTTGGAGATTTAATTGCCATGAATGCACTTTATCGTCCAGGACCTTTGGAATATATTCCATCTTTCGTTCGAAGAAAAAACGGCGATGAGGAAATCAAATACGATTTAGATGCCTGTGCGGAATATTTGTCTGAAACCTATGGAATTACAGTTTACCAAGAGCAGGTAATGCTTTTGTCTCAGTCTTTGGCAGGATTTACAAAGGGTGAGGCCGACGTTTTGCGTAAAGCGATGGGTAAGAAGCAAAAGGATGTACTAGATAAAATGAAGCCAAAGTTTGTGGAACAAGCGGCGCAAAAAGGTCACGATGCTAAAGTTTTGGAGAAAATTTGGAAAGACTGGGAAGCTTTTGCGAGTTACGCCTTCAACAAATCGCACTCGACTTGTTATGCTTGGATTGCCTATCAAACGGCTTATTTGAAAGCGCATTATCCTGCGGAATATATGGCAGCGGTGCTTTCGAATAACATGAATGATATTAAACAGGTTTCCTTTTTCATGGAAGAATGTAAACGTATGGGATTACAAGTTTTGGGGCCAGACGTAAATGAATCGTATTATAAATTTACAGTAAATGATGATTACGCAGTTCGTTTCGGAATGGGAGCGATTAAGGGTGTTGGTTCTGGAGCGGTTGAAACGATTGTAGAAAACAGAAAAGACGGAAGATATAAATCGATTTTTGATTTGGCGCAGCGAATAGATTTGCGTGCAGCCAATAAAAAAGCGATTGAAAACTTAGTACTTGCTGGTGGTTTCGACTCTTTTGAAGGAACAACCAGAGCACAATATTTTCATGATGATGGCGATGGAATTACATTTTATGAAAAAGCAATTCGGTATGGATCAAAGTTTCAAGAAAATGAAAATTCATCACAAGTAAGTTTGTTTGGAGAAGCAAGCGAAGTGCAGATTGCAGAGCCAATTATTCCTGCATGTGAAGATTGGAGTACAATGGAAAAACTGGCCAAAGAAAAAGAAGTTGTCGGGATTTATATTTCCGGACATCCGCTTGATGATTTTAGATTTGAAATGAAGTATTTCTGTAATTCTCGACTAGAATCATTGAAAAGCATGAATGAATTTGTGGGTAAAAATTTAAACTTTGCCGGAATTATTAATAATGTACAGCACCGTGTGGCAAAAAACGGAAAAGGCTGGGCAGTGTTTAACTTAGAAGGGTATGATGAAAGTTATGAGTTTAAGATTTTTGGAGAAGAATATCTTAAATTCCGACATTTCCTGATACAGAATAATTTTGCCTTTCTAAAAATACTAATAAAAGATGGTTGGGTAAACCATGATACGGGTAAGAAATCAGATCCAAGAATGCAGTTTGTCGAAATCAGACAATTGCAGGATATTATGGAGGCTTTTGCTAAAAAATTGATTGTTTTACTAAACATTCAAGATCTTCAAACCGAATTTATTCATAGATTAAGTCATTTATTTAATGAAAATAAAGGCGAAAATTCGGTGACTTTTGAGATTATGGAATTGGAAAAAATTAAACGACTTGTTGAGGTAGAAACTCCTACTGATTTTGAAGAAAGTGATGATGCTGTTTTTGAAGATGAAAATGAAGATGCGGCGCAAGAAACCAAAATTCAAGAAGTAAACGAAATTGAAGAAATAAAAGTTGTTACCAAATTAACAATGCCAAGCCGAAGATTAAAGATTAGGATTTCTGCTGAGCTGCTTCAGGAATTAGAGAAATTACAGGTAAATTTTAAGCTGAACTAAATTTTAACAGTTAAAATTTAGAATAATGCATTTTTTTAGTGTTAAAATTATGCATGCATAATAGTTTTTTAGTAATATTGCTCCAAATTACAACGATTTCGTTCCAAGTCTAACAATGCAAACGATAAGGATATGTTAAAAAATTCTATGTTTGTATAAATTAATTAAATCAGAATTATGAAAAAGAACCTATTTTTATTAGGATTATTAGTTTGTTCTATGGCCACAATTGCGCAAACTGAAAAAGCAGACAAACCAGAAAGCTGGTATTTCAAATTGGGTGGATCATATTTCAACCAAACTGCTTCAACTGAGTTTCCAACAGTTGGAGGACATGATGCAATGAATAGAACTTATGTAGGAGGAAAATTAGTTTCTGAAAAAAGTATTACAGGTTCTTTTGGTCAAGGATTTAGAACTGGTATTACTGCTGGATATAGATTTAATACTCGTTTAGGAGTTGAGTTAGGGGCAAATTATTACACTAGTAATGATAAAACAATGGCGCAAACTACATCAGATATGCCAATTACACCAAGCGGTGTATATAACTTTAAATCAGTAGGTCAAATTACTGCATTTGATATTGCTCCAGCTTTAGTGTTGTTTTTAGGAGAGCACAAAGGATTTGAGCCGTATACTAAAGTAGGTGTTTTAGTTCCAGTTCATGGAGATTTAGAAATTACTACAGATGCACGTGCTCCAATCGCTTTTAATCCAACTACAGGAGCTCCAGTTGCTTTTGGAGATGTTCATAGTGTTGATAAAGTAAAACCAAATCCAACTATTGGATTTACAGCAGCTTTAGGAACTTCATACAAATTAGGAAAACATATTTCTGCTTTTGCTGAATTAGAATATAGAAACTTTACTGTACACGGTAAAACAAAAGAAACAACTGAATTTACAGTGAATGGTAATGATGCTTTAGCTACTAGATCAACAGCTCAAATTCATACAAATTATAGAGATGGTTTAGATGTTAATTCTAACAATGCTGCAACAAATCCAAACGGAGTTAATAAAGATAAACCAATGGATGAGTTAAGCTCTTATGTTGGAATCTCAGGTTTAGGTTTGACTTTAGGTCTTAAATACAGCCTATAATTTATAGAAGTTTTTAGTTTTTAGAAAAAAGGATATTCGTTATGAATATCCTTTTTTTTGGTTTTTTTTTCTAAAGTTGCCTCCTGCTAAAGCAGGAGGTATTGATGATTTGATAGGAAAAAGGCTTTAGCCGAACTACTAGTTTGGCTAAAGCCTTATTTTTTTGAAATTATTCCTCCAGCTAAAGCAGGAGGCAATTTAATTAAGTACTATTTTGAAGCTTCTCTAAACTCTCTCAAAACTTCATCAATAACCCAAGTCGTTCTCGATGCCGAAATTCCTTTTGATGGCGAAGATCCTTCTTTACCTAAAAGTTCAGCAATTACTGTTTCTATAAGCGGCTGTTGAATATGAAGCGGATTTTCGATTGTAATACTTTCTTTTTCTCCATTTGCATATTGAATATGAATTGGGTCATTTCCAAAAGTCGAAAACGAGATTTTTCCTTTATCACCAACAATTTCGGTATTATCGTAACGTTCAAAACTGGCAAAATTCCATAAACCCGTTCCGTGAATACCATTTTCAAATAAAAATGACATCGAAACAGAGTCTTCTGCTGGATATGCTTTTAATTGTGAAGACGCATGTCCGCGAACTGATTTTATAGGACCTAAAACATAATCTAGAAAATCTAAAGTATGACAAGCTAAATCAACAAAAATTCCTCCGCCAGAAATATGAGGTAAAACCGTCCACGGAAGATTGATTTCATCATCATAACGTGCTTCAAAAGGATGATATAAAACACAGTTTACATGTCTTATAGTTCCTATTTTTCCTTTGTCAATTAATTCTTTTATTTTTAAAAATCGAGGTAAACTTCTTCTGTAATAAGCAACAAACAAAGGCACGTTATGTTCTTTGCAAACGCTGATCATTTCATTACACTCTTCAAAAGTCAAAGCCATAGGTTTTTCAACATAGACAGGTTTTCCAGCTTTGGCGCATAAAATAGTATATTCTTTATGAGATGATGGAGGAGTGGCAATATAAACCGCATCAACTTCGGGATCATTTATTAAATCGGCAGCATTCGAGTACCATTTTGGTACATTATGGCGTTTGGCATAATCTTCTGCAAGTGCAGCGTCTCTTCGCATTACGGCAACTAAAGCAGAATTTGGAGCTTTCTGAAAAGCGGGACCGCTTTTTACTTCTGTTACATTACCGCAGCCTATAATTCCCCATTTTATAATTTTCATCTTTGGATATTTTGGTTTCTCAAATTTAAAAAAGGTTTGCCACGAATTGCACGAATTTCCTCGAATTATTTCTTTTTTATTTGCCACAGATTAAAAAGATTTTCACAGATTAAAAGTAAATACATTTGTAAAAAAATCATTTTAATCCTTTTAATCTGTGGCTAAAACAACTAGGATGTAATTTTTCAACAATTTAAATTAGTGGAATTAGCGGCAAAAAAATAAAGCCACAAATTCACAAAATTAATTCGTGAATTCGTGGCTAAAAAATTAAGTTTTTAAAGTCTTACTTCTTAGGCAAAGCTTTAAAGCCCATATTATAAAGTGTGAAAGCCTGGATATCTACATTCTCTTGAATTGTAGCCGCAACAGATTTTCCTGCTCCGTGTCCTGCTTTTACATCAATTCTAATTAAAACTGGATTGTTTCCTGTTTGTTTGTCTTGCAGTTCAGCAGCAAATTTAAAACTGTGAGCAGGAACCACACGGTCATCATGATCACCTGTTGTTACCATAGTTGCAGGATATTGAACTCCTTTTTTAACGCTTTGAACTGGAGAATATCCTTTAAGGTATTCAAACATTTCTTTACTGTCTTGAGCTGTTCCATAATCATATGCCCAACCTGCTCCAGCAGTAAAAGTATGGTAACGTAACATATCCATTACACCAACTGCAGGTAAAGCTACTTTCATTAAATCAGGACGTTGAGTCATAGTTGCTCCAACTAATAATCCACCATTAGATCCTCCGCGAATAGCTAAATAATCTGATGAAGTATATTTTTGAGCAATTAGATATTCAGCAGCAGCGATAAAATCATCAAATACATTTTGCTTTTGAAGTTTAGTTCCTGCATCGTGCCATTTTTTACCATATTCGCCTCCTCCTCTTAAGTTAGCCACTGCATAAACACCTCCGTTTTCCATCCAAACAGCATTTGCAATACTGAAACTTGGAGTTAAACTAATGTTGAATCCGCCGTAACCATAAAGAATTGTTGGGTTTTTACCGTCTAATTTTGTTCCCTTTTTATACGTAATAATCATCGGGATTTTTGTACCGTCTTTTGAAGTATAAAATACTTGTTTAGACTCATAATCTTCACTTTTGAAATCAACTTTTGGTTTTTGATAAATTTCTGATTTACCAGATTTTGGTTCAAAAGAAAAAATACTTCCTGGAGTTGTATAATTTGTAAAGCTGTAGTATAAAATTTTCTCTTCCTTTTTTGCGCCAAATCCGCCGGCAGTTCCAACCGCAGGAAGTTTGATTTCGCGAATTAATTTACCATTGTAATCGTATTGTAAAACTAACGAAACGGCATCTTTTGTATAATTAGCAAAAAAGTATCCGCCTCCTGTAGATGGCGATAAAACATTTTCTGTTTCTTTGATAAAGTCTTTCCAGTTTTCAGGTTTTGGATTACTAAAATCTACAGTAACAACACGTCCGTTTGGAGCTTTAAAATCAGTGTGAATAAATAATTTACTTCCTTCATTTTCGATAATATTATTATCAGTGTTGAAGTTGTCTACAATGGTTACAATTGGACTGTTTGGCGTTTTTAAATCTTTAATATAAAGTTCGTTTCCATAAGTAGAATTTGCAGCTGTAATTACTAAAAAACGATTGTCTTCAGTAACGTAACCTCCAACATATCTTCTTTTTTGATCTGCACCAAAAATTACTTTATCCTCTTTTTGAGAAGTTCCTAATTTGTGGAAATACAATTTATGTTGATCTGTTTTTGCAGACAATTCACTTCCTTTTGGTTTGTCATAACTTGAATAATAGAAACCTTCGTTTCCAAGCCATGAAATACCGCTAAATTTTACATCAACCAAAGTATCTTCAAGAACTTTTTTTGATACAGCATCAATAATAATAACTTTTCTCCAGTCACTTCCACCTTCAGAAATTGAATAAGCAGTTTTGCTTCCATCTTTAGAGAAATCTAATCCGCCAAGCGAAGTTGTACCGTCTTTTGAAAATGTATTTGGATCTAAGAAAACTTCCTCTTTACCATTCTGATCTTTTCTGTAAACTACAGATTGATTTTGAAGACCATTATTTTTTGAATAATAAGTAAACTTTCCTTCTTTGTATGGAGCACCGATTTTTTCGTAATTCCAAAGTTTTTCCATTCGTTTTTTAAGTTCGTCACGAAACGGAATTTTATCTAGATAAGCATAAGTAACTTCGTTTTGAGCTTTAACCCAAGCGCCTGTTTCAGCAGATTTATCATCTTCAAGCCAACGATATGGATCGCTTACTTTTGTGTCAAAATAGACATCAACAGTTTCTCCTTTTTTGGTTTCTGGATATTGAATTTTATTTTGAGCAAATGAAATTCCTGCAGTTGTGATTGCCATCAATAAAAATGTTTTTTTCATAGTTAGTTTTTATCTGTTGTAACAAAAATAGCACTTTTTGTTGTGAAAAATGAATGCAAAAAGTTAAACCATATTAGTCATTTAAGTTCATTTTAATTAAGTGCTTAGCTTATATTTACTTATATGACTAATATGGTTTAAAAATGTTACAGATTAAAGTTAATGCCTAGAACAATGTTTCTTCCAATGTTTGGAATGCCGTCTGTTTTTAGTCTTGAAAGATGTGCAATATATTTTTTGTCAAATAAATTGTTTCCGTTTAAGTTCACATCAAAGGCAGTTTTTCCAAGTTTAACAGTTCCTCCAAAACCTAAATTTACCAGAGTATAACCTTTTGAAGCAGTTTCAAAACCGCTTACATTATCCTGATTAAAAGTCGAAGAAACATTCAAAGAAGCAAAACCTTCGCTCAGCCAATTTTTAATTTTAAATTCAGTTCTAAGCGTATTGTTCCAGTTATTGGCAGGAATTAAAGGCAGATAATCGTTATTATCTTTTTTTCCCATTACAGTTTCAAAACTTGTTTCGAAATGTAACCAATCTAATGGATGCGGATGAAAATGAAGTCCAGCCTCACCACCGTATAATTTTGCATTATCCTGAACATAAGCAAAAACATCATTGTTATCACGAATTTCTCCCGTTGGAGACGTATAAATATAGTTGTTTACGTGATTGTAAAAACCATTTACAAAAAATTCAAAATGTGTGTTTTTATATTCTAAATTCAAATCAGTTTGAATATTTTGTTCCGTTTTTAAATCAGCATTTCCAATTTCATAACGATTTGTTCCTTCGTGAACACCATTTGAAGTTAATTCCGCTAAGTTTGGCGCTCTAAATCCGCTGGCAACATTTAATCTCAATGTTAATGGTTCAGCTAATTTTGTTTTATATCCCAACGAAGCATTAAAGCTGTCGAAAGAGCGATCTAAAGCTTGAAAATAACCTTCTTCGCCTTCTTCACCGTGCGCAATAGAAGTAATATTTCTATTGTCAAAACGCAGACCAGCTTGTAAAACGCTGTTTTTCCATTCGTAATTTGCAGTTCCAAAAACTCCAAAATCATTCGTCGTTGCATCAGGAATTAAATATTCCTCACCAGAATTTTTATTTGTTTGGTGCATTCCCTGAACCCCCAAAATAGTTTCGATTTTTCCGAATTTTGGAAAATGATATTTGGCGTTGTAATTAAAAGTATTCAATTTCATATGAAGAGAAGCATCGTTGCTATCTTCAAATTCACTTCGGTCATTGGCAATGTAGCCCAAATCAACATCTAGCTTTGAGTTTTCAAAAAAGATAACATTGTTCAAACTCAATAAATGATTAAAAATTCCTTGTCTAGGAAATTGGGTGTCTTTACTTGAAGATTGTTCTGCGATTCCATCTTCTGGAATTCCAATGTCAAGTTTATTGTAATTGTATCTTAAAACACTTGAGAAAGTCGAATTACTGTAACCGATTCCCGTTTTAAAATCAGTTTCGTTATATCGAGAATTCGTTACGCGATCACCACCTGAAATTTTATAATCAGAATGGGTGTTGTAGCTTCCACGTGCTAGAAATTTCCAATTGTCAGTAGATGTTTTCAATCCAATAGAAGAATTGCTTCCTTGTGTATTGGTGAAATATTTTTGACTGAAATTAGCTTTAAAATCACCGGCATCAGCAAATTTTTCAGGATTAAAATATAAAACACCTCCCAAAGCATCAGAACCATAAAGCAAAGAAGCAGGTCCTTTGATAACTTCGACACTTTCGATTCCTGCATCATTTAAACCTAAACCATGTTCGTCGCCAAATTGCTGATTTTCGATACGAACACCTTGCGAATAAACTAAAACACGATTACCGCTTAATCCTCGAATTACTGGTTTTCCAATAGAAGTTCCAGTCGAAATTTGAGAAACTCCCGGAATTGTTGCTAAACCTTCTATTAAAGTTGAGGTTCCTTTTTGCTGTAAAGTTTTGATGCTTTCGTGCTCAATTTTCATTACGTTTTGCGATTGCAGTTTGTTAAAAGGAGTAGAAACTACAACTTCATCCATTTCTAAGATAGATTCTGCAAGGTTTACATCTAATGTATTTTGTTTTACTAATTTAGTAATTGTTTTATTTTGAGTAGCAAATCCAACAAACGAAAAAGCAAGGCGTAAACCTCCGTTTGGCAGATTGTTTAATTCGTATTTTCCATTTGCATCAGTGGTTGTTCCTTTATGTAATTCTGGTGCGTAAACAGAAACGCCCGGCATAGGCTGATTTTGAGTATCAGTAACAATACCTGAAACTGAATTTTGGGCAGACAGCAAGCCCGAAAACCCTAAAATAAGGGCAATTATTATTTTTTTCATTTGAAATTATGCTATAGTTAATTGTTTTTTCTTTTAAATAAAAACTAAAACTACAATGGAGTATTCTGATCCTAATTAATAAAATAGGATTAGGAAACTCAATGTTATTTTGAATCTAGATTTAAAAAAAATGTAAAGATTATTTCGAGTATTCGAAATTTAAGAAACTATAAAAGCAGGAGGTCCTCGTAATAAATACGAAGGTTTTGAAATTGAAAAAATCTTTTCAGTAAGAGGAAAGAAATAAGGTGTTTCAGTGCCAAAAGTGTGAAACTGAAAAGAAATACTTTCGGGAACGATATAACTTCCAAAAGCAAAATTACAAACAAAACAAAGATCATAATTATGATGCTGATGTGTTATTTCGCCGTTTGGATCATTGTAATCGTGATGACATTGTTTTTCTGAAAGCTGTTTTACGATATGCTCATAACTGTGCACAGACTGAAACAATATCGAAAACAATATTGTGACAGCAAACGCGAAACTTAATATGAGCTGCTTTCTTTTCATGCAAGACAAAGGTATAAAAGACCAGTGAAAAAATGATTTATTTTTTTGATTCTGCTCTTGATTTGTTGAAAATACTGCAAAGAATGAGTTTATTCGTCGTGAAAAAGAGAATTATTACTTTCAAATCGCATCATGAAGTGGCATTGTGTTATATTTGTAAGTGAAATAAATGCAGCTTTTTGAACGTTTATTTAAGAACCCTTTTAAAACCACAATACAATATGCGATTACTTTTTAGCTGTTTGTTTTTAACTTCATTTTTCAGTGTTTTTGCTCAAAATGAAGTGAAGCCGGAAGTAAAACCCGAAGTTAAAATTGATTCATTGTATCGTGAAGATCAGTTTTATTTTTCGGTAACGTATAATATGTTTACTGATATACCTCAGAGATTCAAGCAAAATAAATTTTCTTTAGGACTTTCTGGAGGTTTTTTGCGTGATATGCCCATTAATAAATCAAGAACATTTGCAATTGCAGCTGGTTTAGGATTTAGTTATCAAAACTATTATCAAAATTTAGGTATTTCTAGAGACGGATCTGGAGCTATTGTTTATAACGTTACTGATTATGGCGAAATAGTGTCAAATCGATATAAGCAATATTCTGTAGATCTTCCTATTGAATTTAGATGGCGTAATTCTACTTTTGAAAGCACCAAGTTTTGGCGAATTTATACAGGGATAAAATTAAGTTATGTGTTTTCAAATACTTCAAACTTAAATGCGGGAGAGGAAACGTATAAAATAAATAATAACGCTTCAATTAATAAATTTCAATACGGACCATATATTTCGGCAGGTTATAATACCTGGAACCTTTATGTGTACTATGGATTAAGCCCTTTATTTAATTCAGTTACAACACTTACAGGAGAGAAAGTTAATTTAAAAACCCTGAATGCCGGGCTGATTTTTTATATTTTATAACCACAGAAATAAAAATAGCACTTGTGGCAAAACGCCTATAAGCAATCCAGTAAGAAGTTCTTTTGGAGTATGAGCATTCATCTCTAATCGTGAAGAAGCAACAATTCCTGTCATTAAAATTAAAAAAGCACTCCAATACGGATTTTGCGTCTGCAGATGAATGTTTAATCCCATAGCAAAAATCGTGAAACCACTTATTGCCGCTACGTGAAGACTTGGTTTAAATTTAAAAAGCGAACAAACCAGTGCTAAAATGGTTGTAAATAAGGCACCCAGAAAAAAGAAATGAAGCTCAGGATAGCGAGTAATAACAATACTTCTTTTAACCAATAAAATATACAAAAAGGACTGTAAAACAAGTGGAACAAGTCTTTGAGAGGTTTCTGGAAGCATTAATGATTTTACATGTCCTGTTGAGCGCAGCAACAAGAAAAATAAAACAGGGACAATAATTGTAATCACCAAAATTTGAAATAATACAAAGTACTTTTCTTGAGTTGTAAAAACATCATCTTTGCAAAACAGATACAACAATGTAGTGTACATTGGAATAAATATAGGATGAAGTATGTAAGAGAATAGTGGAAGTACTTTTTTCAAAACGCTTTATTTTCTGGTGTTGAACAAATATAATGAAATAATGTTTTTTGCCACGAATATTTAGTTTTTCGAGCTACGACTCGAGCGATAGCGAACAGGCGAAGCAATTACACAAATTTTCAGTAATTATTTATTTGCAAAATGTTTAAATAATAGCCATAGATCAATAGATTCACACAGATTAAATCATGTAAATCCTTTTAATCTGTGGCAAAAAATCAAACAATAATTCGCGGAAATTTGTGTGATTCGTGGCAAACCTTTTTTTAAATTTGACAAAAAGAAATTTTCTAAATGAGCATAAATTTAAAAAGCCTTATTTCGGTTTTTAACGCCGAGTGGACAGGTTCAGATATTGATATTTTTGTTGATCATATTTCGATCGACAGCCGTTCTCTGCAAAATGGTGCAAAAACATTGTTTTTTGCTCTTTCTGGAGCTAATAATGATGCTCATCTTTATATTTCGGAACTTATTGAAAAAGGAGTTCAGAATTTTGTTGTGCAGTATATTCCAGAAAATGTAAAAGGGAAAGCCAATTTTTTAGTAGTAAGAAATACGCTCAAAGCATTTCATGAATTTGCCGCTTATTATAGAAATTTATTCGATTTTCCTGTAATCGGATTAACAGGCAGCAATGGCAAAACGATTGTCAAGGAATGGCTTAATTTTTTGCTGAGTCCTGATTTTAATATTATTCGAAGCCCTAAAAGTTACAATTCTCAAGTAGGAGTTCCGTTGTCTGTTATTGCAATAAACGAAAAGCATAATTTAGGCATTTTTGAAGCCGGAATTTCTACTGTAAAAGAAATGGCCAATTTAGAACAAATTATTAAGCCCAATATTGGTGTTTTAACCAATATAGGATCTGCCCATGATGAAGGCTTTCAAAATACAGAGCAAAAAATCAATGAGAAATTAGTACTGTTTAAAAATACACCAGTAATTATTTATCAAAAAAATCAATTGGTAGACAAATGTTTAACTGCATTTTCTGCTGAAAATCCTTTAAAAGATAGAAAGCTTTTCTCTTGGAGTTTTACAGATAAAAGTGCAGCTGTTTTTATTCTAAAAAAAGAAACAAAAAACGATACGACAACCATTCAATATCTATACAATAATGAGAGTTTTAATCTCGAAATTCCATTTAGTGATTCCGCTTCTGTCGAAAATGCGATTTCTTGTTTACTAGTAATGTTGTACTTTAAGTACGATTTTGCCGTTATTCAAAATCGTGTGCAAATGCTGTATCCAGTTCAAATGCGTTTAGAAGTAAAAAACGGAATTAATAACTGCAGTATTATTGATGATAGTTACAGTTCAGATTTTCAGTCGCTTAAAATTGCTTTAGACTTTTTAGAAAGCCAGAAAAAAAAGAACGCCTCTAAAACCGTTATTTTGTCTGATATTTTTCAAAGCGGATTTTCAAATGAAGAATTATATTCAAAAGTAGCGCAGCTTATTGCTGATAATAAAATAAACCGCGTTATAGGTATTGGACCAACGATTTCTTCTTTTGCAGCTAAGTTTCCAAACAGCAGTATGTTTTTAAATACGGCAGCATTTATGGAAGCAGTAGAAGAGTTAAATTTTAATAATGAAACCATTTTAATAAAAGGAGCAAGATCATTTCAATTTGAAGAAATTGTTTCCCTTCTAGAAGAAAAGACACACGAAACGGTTCTCGAAATAAACTTAGATTCGATAAGTCATAACCTAAATTACTATAAATCTAAATTGGCCAATGATGTAAAAATTATGGTCATGGTAAAAGCATTTGGTTATGGAAACGGCGGTTTAGAAATTGCAAAATTATTAGAACATCACAATACAGATTATTTAGGAGTGGCTTTCGCCGATGAAGGAATTTCGTTGAAAAATGGCGGAATAAAATTGCCAATTATGGTTTTAAACCCAGAATCGACCAGTTTTCCTTCGATAATTCAATATCAATTAGAACCAGAAATTTATAGTATAAAAGGACTAAATGCCTTTTTGAAAATAGCTAGAGAAAAGAATCTAAAAGATTATCCTATTCATATAAAATTGGATACAGGAATGCATCGTTTAGGTTTTGAGGATAATACAATCGAAGAGCTAATTTCGACTTTACAAGGAAATTCAACAGTTCGTGTTCAAAGTATTTTATCGCATTTAGCAACAAGTGATGATCCAAGCCACTTTGAATTTGTAAAAGAACAAATAAGTTTGTTCGAGAAATTATCTTCAAAATTAATGTCTGAATTAAATATAAGTCCAATTCGTCATATTTTGAACACTTCTGGAATTAGTAATTTTCCAAATGCACAATATAATATGGTGCGTTTAGGAATCGGATTATACGGTGTTTCCAATGATCCTACGGAACAGAAATATCTAGAAAATGTTGGAACACTAAAATCGATTATATCGCAGGTTCGTACCATTCCAAGCGGAGACAGCGTAGGTTACGGCCGTCGATTTATGGCAAAAAAAGAAACAAAAATTGCCACAATACCAATTGGTTATGCTGATGGAATTTCGAGATTATGGGGAAATCAAGTTGGTTTTGTAACCATTAAAAATCAAAAAGCATATATCGTAGGAAGCGTTTGCATGGATATGCTAATGGTCGATGTAAGTCATATTGAGTGTAAAGAAGGAGATTCAGTTATTATTTTCGGCGAAAGCCCTACCGTTGTTGAAATGGCAGAAGCATTAAAAACGATTCCTTACGAAATTATGACAAGTATTTCTCAGCGTGTAAAAAGAGTATTTTTCAGGTAGAATATTTGTTAAAATTATTATATTTGATATTGAGTTTAATTTTAAAAACAAATACTATGGGATTTTTCGCAGATTTTAAGGCTTCTTTATTGAAAGGTGATGTGCTTAGTTTAGCTACTGCAGTAGTTATTGGTGGAGCATTTGGTAAAATTGTCGGCTCTGCTGTAGACGATATTATTATGCCTATAGTTGGTTTACTGACTGGAGGAATCGATTTCACTCAAAAATTTATTACACTTGATGGTAATAGTTATACAAATTTAGCTGCGGCAAAAGCGGCTGGTGCTGCTGTAATTACCTATGGTAATTTAGTTCAGGCAATCATTAATTTTGTAATTATTTCATTCTTTGTATTTGTTGTTTTAAGAGCTGCTGATAAAGTTAAGAAAAAAGAAGAAGTTGCGGCTGCACCTGCAGGACCAACTCAAGAAGAGTTACTTACGCAAATTAGAGATTTGCTTAAAAAATAATTCCGCTGCACTATGTCTAACTAAACCGCTCCTTAATTGGGGCGGTTTTTTTATTAAATGTTTGTTTTGTAACATTTTGTTATTTTTTGTGAAGCACATTGTTTTCGTTTTTATTATAACTATTTTTGCAGAGTAAATTTGATTAATTGATATTAAAAATATAAAAATGAGAATAGCGGTTGTAGGTGCTACCGGAATGGTTGGCGAAGTAATGCTTAAAGTTTTAGCAGAGAGAAATTTTCCTGTTACAGAATTAATTCCTGTTGCTTCTGAAAGATCAGTAGGAAAAGAAATTGATTATAAAGGAACAAAATATAAAGTTGTAGGAATGCAGACTGCTGTCGATATGAAAGCAGATATTGCTGTTTTTTCTGCAGGTGGAGATACATCTTTAGAATGGGCTCCAAAATTTGCTGCTGCTGGAACTACGGTAATCGACAACTCATCAGCATGGAGAATGGATCCTACTAAAAAATTAGTAGTTCCAGAAATCAATGCTTCTACATTAACGAAAGAAGATAAAATTATTGCAAATCCAAACTGTTCGACTATTCAAATGGTATTAGCATTGGCGCCTTTGCATAAAAAATACAATATTAAAAGAGTTATCGTTTCTACTTACCAATCAATCACTGGAACTGGTGTAAAAGCGGTAAAACAATTAGAAAACGAATACGCAGGAATTCAAGGTGATATGGCTTACAAATATCCAATTCACAGAAATGCAATTCCACATTGCGATAGTTTTGAAGAAAACGGATACACTAAAGAAGAAATGAAATTAGTTCGCGAAACTCAAAAAATTCTTGGTGACAATACTATCAGAGTTACAGCTACTGCAGTTCGTGTGCCAGTTGTAGGCGGACATAGTGAAGCGGTAAATGTTGAGTTTACAAATGATTTTGATGTAAACGAAGTTCGTGAAATTTTACATAATACAGACGGAGTAACAGTACAAGATAATTTAGATACATTTACTTATCCAATGCCATTATATGCAGAAGGTAAAAATGATGTATTTGTTGGAAGAATCCGTCGTGACGAAAGCCAGCCAAACACCTTAAATATGTGGATTGTTGCTGATAACTTAAGAAAAGGTGCTGCAACAAACACGATTCAAATTGCTGAATATTTAATTCAAGCAGGTTTGGTTTAATTAGAGATTAAATAAAATTGTTATAAAGAGAAAGCCGTAATTGCAGTAGTGTAATTACGGTTTTTTTGTATCAATAAATTCAATTCCGAAGCAAAAAAAATATACTTTTAAGCTCTTAATAAATGCAATAAAAATGAATTTCGATAACTATAAGATTATTCCAAATTATAAGACCAATAAAACAGATTTGTTTCTAGCTTCTGAAGAAGAAATTTTGGCCTGTGAAAAAACATTAAACATTGCTTTTGATGAAGATTATAAAGAGTATGTATTAGTTTACGGAAGCGGAATTCTTGGCGGAACATACGTGCGAATATTTCTTCCAGAGACAATAATATTGACCTTAGAAGATTGGAGAAATCGTATAACAGAATATTGGTTTTGGGATGAAGGTAAAGAGGTGCTGACAAAAGATCAAGTTTTAAATTCAATTAGAATTGGAGATACTTTTGATGGTGATGAAATTATTCTTTATGAAGGCGAATATTTTGTTTTACCACGTTACAGCGAAATGATTTATAAAGCCGGAAATACACTTAAAGAAACAATTACTTGGTTGTGTTCGTCAGGAATTTTGACAGAAGCATTTTCTGAAAGAGAGTTTGAACCTTTTGATCCAAGTGATTTAGAAAACAATTAAAAAAAATCCAAATTCACAAAGGGCTTAACCTTTTGGAATTTGGATTTTTAAAATATTTGGATTTTATTTTTTAGTATTCTGGAGCTAATTCTAACTCTAAACCTTCTAATTCTGTAGTAATTGGAATCTGACAACCTAAACGGCTGTTAGATTTAACATAAAATGCTTCCGAAAGCATGGCTTCTTCTTCATCTCCCATTTCTGGTAATGCAACATCATTTAGAACATAACATTGGCAGGAAGCACACATTGCCATTCCTCCGCAAGTTCCTTCAACAGGAAGTTCATATGCTTTGCATAACTCCATTATATTCATCGCCATATCAGTTGGAGCTTGTAATTCGTGTATAACTCCTTCTCGATCTTTAATCTTTATTAATACATCCATTTTAATTGTTTGGAATTTTATGTTAGGATTTTATAACGTGAAAAAATCCTCTGTTTAAATTAACTTGTTGGTTTTGTACTAAAAGCATACTCTTTTCGAGAACCTTCCTTAAGGCGCATTTTTACACCTAAAATGTTATCGTTTTTTTCAAGAATGCTAACAATTGCAATCACAGAATAATAATCTTTATCAGATTGAAAGATTAATGTTCCTTCATAAGTTGAGTTTAAAACACCTTGTTTATCAGTTACAGCCGAGATTTTTCTTGGATGTGAAAATGATGCTGAACTATAAGTTGTTTTACTCGAAAATTTGCCTTTACCATCTACAAAATCATACAAAAAATCAAAATTACCAACTCGTAAACTTCCAGGCTCCTCATTTGGATTGATAGAGAATACAATTTGTCCGGCATAGTTGAAATCCGACCACTCTTCTGCTTCATTTACCCAAGCTTTGTCTGCGACAACAGTTTTGTTTTGAGCATAATTTGCAGAAACAAAAAACAACAACGCTAATAGAATGTAAAATTTTCTCATAAGTTTAAGATTTAGGGTTATGTCACAAATTTAAGTTAAAAATGTAACAATTACTTAACTAAAACTCTTAAAACTTTACATTGTTTTTTGTTAAATCATTAAAAAACGTATGTGTTTTTGCTGTTTTGTTGGTGTTTTGCTATTTTAATGGCTTACAATGTTATTATTCTTGTTAATTTTAATTGTTCAAAAAGTACGATTGTTAACACTATGGTTACATTATATTTACTACAGTTTCAATCTGCGGAGCATATTTTTTGATCGTAGTTTCCACACCCGCTTTTAGGGTCATTTGATTTACACTGCAGCTTATGCAGGCACCTTCAAGACGAACTTTAACATGTTTATCATCATCAATAGAGATAAGCGAAATATCTCCGCCATCAGATTTTAAAAATGGCCTGATTTCGTCTAAAGCCAATAAAACATTATTTGTTAATTCTTCTGTTGTCATAATTTTATCAATTAGAAAATGTGTCAATTAGAAAATTAGAAAATTTGCAGATCGCATAATGATTATCTAATTATCCAACTATCTCAATTATCTTATTATTAATTTTTCTTTACTGCAGAACAACCTGCCATTGTTGTAATTTTAATTGCTTCAGTAGCGGGAAGACTTTCGTTTCTGTTTACTACCTCTTGTACAACATTTCGAGTTATTTCTTCAAAAATAGTTTCAATTGGCGATGCAGTTTGTAATGCAGCTGGGCGTCCAAAATCTCCTGCTTCACGAATAGATTGTACAATTGGAACTTCGCCTAAGAATGGAACATTTAAATCTTCAGCAAGATTTTTTGCTCCTTCCTGACCAAAAATATAGTATTTGTTATTAGGTAATTCTTCAGGTGTAAAATAAGCCATGTTTTCAATAATTCCTAAAACAGGTACATTTATGTTGTCCTGCATGAACATCGAAACTCCTTTTTTAGCATCTGCAAGAGCAACAGCTTGCGGCGTACTTACTACAACAGCTCCAGTGATTGGTAAAGACTGCATGATTGAAAGGTGAATATCTCCAGTTCCCGGAGGTAAATCTAGAAGCATAAAATCTAATTCTCCCCAATCAGCATCAAAAATCATTTGATTTAAAGCTTTTGCTGCCATTGGGCCTCTCCAAATTACAGCTTGACTTGGCGCAGTAAAAAATCCAATAGAAAGCATTTTGATTTCATAGCTTTCAATTGGTTTCATTTTTGATTTTCCGTCAACCGTTATCGAAATAGGTTTTTCATTTTCAACATCAAACATAATTGGCATCGAAGGACCGTAAACATCGGCATCTAAAACACCAACTTTAAAACCCATTTTTGCAAGTGTAACAGCAAGATTTGCAGTTACAGTCGATTTTCCAACTCCTCCTTTTCCAGAAGCAACGGCAATAATATTTTTAATTCCCGGAATAGCACGACCTTTAATTTCGACTTTCTCAGGAGTTTCTACTTTAATATTTACTTTAATTTTTGCATCAGCAGATATCAATTCGTGAATTGTTTTTTTAATATCGTCTTCAGCTCTTTTCTTGATATGCATCGCAGGCGTGTGCAATACTAAATCTACAACAACTTCATCGCCAAAAGTTAGTACGTTTGAAACGGCACCGCTTTCAACCATATTTTTTCCTTCTCCAGCTATAGTGATTGTTTCTAATGCTTTAAGAATTTCTTTTCTATCTAATTTCATTTTAATGTGCTATTTTGTATGGAAAGAAATCGATTTCAAATTTCTATATTTATGTAAACTGATTTCAGACTGCAAAGATAACAGATTATGTTCGGATTCAAACCCTTTTAAATTGTATTTATTGATATTGAGATTGGTCAAAATGATCAAAAATATATTTTCTAGGGCATTAAAATTCTAGAATGCTATTTATAAACTCTATTTTTTAAGGATAATGACGTCTGTAAATTCGTATAAAAATTCCTCTATATAATCGATGAATTGTCAATAATCTTAATTAAATTTGGGTACCCAAAATCGCAGACTTCCAAATTTAACAAAAATGCAGGAAAACTTACTTTCGAGTATTTCTGAGTTTTTGATGTTTTTTAAAATAGATTTTATAAAATTTAAAATTTAAACAGATGCGAAACTTTACTCTCTTTTCCGCAATTATCACTTTTAGTTTTTTTGTGTTTTCCATCGATTCTGCAGATGCTAAGACGAATGTGGCAAATGAAAAATCACCATTTGAAAATGTCTTTAAAATTAGTAAAGACAATAATTCAGGAACAATAAACGCTGAATCTATAAGTGGTTTTTTTAAGAAATATCCTAAACTGAAAAAGTATCAAAAAGATGTTGAAGATCTCTATAAAAAAAGAGACTACAAGATGATCTGGCATGATGATAAAAGCGTGAGCGAATTTGGAGCTTTATTGTACAATAAAGTAAAACTTTTAAGTGAACAGGGTGTAAAAGCGACTATGCCGTATATGCCATTAATCGACGACGTTTTTAATGAAAATGTTACCGAAGATCTTTCGCCTACAGATACAGATCTTTTATTATCTAATATGTATGTTTTTTATGCCAGCAATGTTTACTCTGGCGTTGATCCGCAGACTTTAAAAAAAATAGGCTGGTATCTGCCTGCAAAATCCATTTCTTATGATAGAATTTTAGATTCTTTAATGGGGGATCCTGACCGCTTGAATAAAGATGAAAATCTTTTATTTAGTCAATATTACAAACTTCAAAGCGTTTTGAAAAGATATCGAAACATTGAAAAAAATAATCTTTGGAAAAAAATTGATATCGATGCAGCGACTTACAAAGATTTAAAACCTTTTGACAGCGGTACAGTTGTTAAACAAATTAGAGAACGTTTGTTTGTAGTTGGCGATTTGGCCCGAGATTCAAAAAGCAGTTTGTATGATGAAGAAATGATGGCGGGTGTTTTAAAATATAAAAAGAGATATGGCTTAAAATTGAATTATGCTTTTACAAAAGATCATATCGATCAAATGAATGAGCCAATTGCGAACCGAATCAGAACGATTATGCTGAACATGGAAAGATGCAGATGGATTCCGACTGATTTAGCAAAAGCAAGTGAATATGTAATGGTGAACATTCCGTCGTTTAGATTGATTTATGTAAAAAACGGAAAATATGATTTAGTTTCAGATGTTTTTGTTGGTACACGAATGACCGAAACGGTAATTTTTAGCGGTAATATTGATAGAATCGTATTTAGTCCCTATTGGTATGTGCCGGCAAGCATCATAAAAAATGAGTTGAAACTAAAAATGGCGGAAGATAAAAATTATCTCGCGGATCATAATATGGAATGGAATGGTGGTAATGTGAGACAAAAACCGGGTCCTAAAAACTCGCTGGGGTTAGTTAAGTTTATGTTTCCAAATCCAAATGATATTTACCTTCATGATACGCCGGCAAAAAGCTTGTTTGAGTTTGAAAAACGTATTTTCAGCCACGGATGTATTAATGTAAAAGAAGCCAAAGAACTTGCTTTGCATATGCTGAAAGATGATCCTGACTGGCCTGTTGATAAAATCAATAGTGCAATGAGCGGTGAAAAAGAAACGCCTTGTATGCTGAAAAAGAAAATTCCAATTTATATAGGTTATTTTACCGCGTGGGTAACGGATGACGGCGAAATTGGTTTTTATCCAGATGTGTACGATAGAGATAAGAGTTTGGATAAGTTACTATATTCTAATGATGCCGTTTTACAGTAAAAAATGTATTCCCAAATATTATAAAAAAACACCCTTCAGATCTCTACATCTGAAGGGTGTTTTAAAAAAAATGGTCTACAAGATTATTCGTATTTTAAATATTTCAAAACATCTATTTTGGTTACCTGATAGGCTTTTGCCAAAACAATTGTTAATGTCAGCGTAAGCAATGAAACAAGTGCAATGCTAAACGGAATAGGAGAGATATTGATTCTAAAGGCAAAATTTTCAAGCCATTTTTGCAGTAAAATGTAAGCTGGAATAATCCCGATTACAAATCCCATTAAACAATAAATAAAATATTGTTTTGACAGCTCTTTCAATAAAACATCAGTTTCTGCACCAAGCGTTTTTCTAATTGCAATTTCTTTCAATCTTCTCTCCATCGAAAATGATGCCAAAGCAAACAATCCGAAGATGGCAATTATAATTACAACAAGATTTAGGATAAAAAATAGATCTTTTTGTTTAACTTGTTCTTCATACGTTTTAGCAAATCCTTTGTTTACAAATTCATAATCAAATGGATAGTCGGGATTTATATTTGCCTCCCAATAAGTTTTTAATTTATCCAATGTTTCGCTTAAATTATTTGGAGAAACTTTTACATAGACATTTTGAAAGTTATTCCACTTTAAAGTTTTTGTGTTTAAAAAAATCATTGGAGGTACCTTGTCTTGTAATCCTGTAATATGAAAATCTTTTACAACACCAACGATCTTAAACTTTAGAGTTCCTTTTCCATTCGACCAGCCTGAGGTAATAATAGTATTTATAGGATTCTTAAGTCCTAAGTCTTTTACCAAGGTTTCATTAACAAGCCAGTTGTCGATCGTGTCTGAAGCAAATTTTGGAGATAAATTTCGCCCTTGAACAATTTTAATCTTCATCATTTCTAAAAAGCCAAAATCCATTTCAACATTTCGAGGCTGTACAAAAATACCATTGTGGGTAAAACCAGAACTCGAATTAGTGCTGTTTCCAAAAGTACCTGCAAAAGTAGAAACTTCTTGAACTCCTGATAGTTTAAGTATTTCTTGCTTTGTAGTGGCATATTTCTGGCCTTTTGTTTCATAATTTTGATAATTGAAAGGAATTCGAATTACCTGATTACCTGTAAAACCAAGGTCTTTATTCATCATAAAGTCAACTTGAGAATTTACAATTAAAGCACCGATAATAAAAAACGTTGCAATGCCAAATTGAAAAATAAGCATCGAATTTCGAATCCAGATTCCGTTTTTACTTCTTGAAAAATTACCTTTCAGCACTTTTAAAGTTTCAAAATTTGAGATATAAACAGCAGGAAAAATACCAGCAAGAATGAGTACTAATCCAAAAATAAAAAGAAGCTGCAGGTAAAATTCACCGCCATTCATAGTCAAATTTTTTCTTAAAAAAGAGTTGTAATACGGAAGAGATAGTTCTACAATTGCCAAGGCAAATAAAATAGAAAGTGTTACAATTATTGCTGTTTCAAATATAAACTGTGCAATAATCTGTTTTTTTGAAGCTCCCACAATTTTGCGAACACCAACTTCTTTAGCGCGTTTTATGGCAGATGCTGTTGCCAGATTTATATAATTTACCAATGATAAAACCAATATTAAAATCGACAAACCAGCCATAATATAAATAAGCTGTAAGTTTCCTTTTCCTTCAGGAGAAGCATCTCCTGATGTTTTTGTGCCATGTAAGCGCAAAGTTTTAAGCTGATCAAGAAAATTCGTTATCTCGCCATTTTCTTTAATAAATTGCTCAGGAGTTTGACCTACTTTTTTTGCCTCTTTTAAAATTACATTTACATAATTTACATTACGCATTTTCTTTAAAACGACATTAATATCAACATTCTTTTTGGTCTTAATCATTAAACCATAGCTGAAATTTCCCCAGCTGTTAAGGTCATATTCACGAACAATACCGCTAAAAACATAGTTTGGTTCAATAGAAGACGGAGTTACGATGCGATAAACAGATTTTACGATATAAGCTTGGTCATTGTATGTAATAGGTTTTCCGATAGGATCTTCATCTTTAAAAAGAAGTTTAGCTTGTCCTTCAGAAATAGCAACACTGTTTTTTTCTTTTAGAATATTTTTTTTAGCACCTTTTACGATTGGAAAAGGGAAAAAATCGAAAAAATTATTATCAGATACCGTTATTTTTTTATCAATTATTTTTTTATTCTGATATTTTAAAACAGCTTCGTCATACCAGTCGTTTAAGAAGCAAATTTGTTCAATTTCAGGAATTGTTGCCTTACAGGTTTGTCCAAAAGGAATTGTATTTGTTCCCCAGATATCACCAGTTGATCCTATTTTATTTAGAACTTTATATACATTTTCTTTTTCAGGATTCCATTGATCGTATGCGTGCTCATTATTCCAATATAAAATGGCAAAAATTACGCTGGCAATTCCGATGCTCAATCCTAAAACATTTAAAAACGAAAACAGCTTGTTTTGTTTTAAATGATAAATAAATATTTTAAACCAATTAAAAATCATGGTATCTATTTTATAGTTATGTTAGTTATTTTTTGGTAAAAGGCCGAATCAGCCTTTTAAAGAAGTGTAAAAATTTTGCATACAAATCCCACCAGGACTACGATTGCGGTTATAACAAAGTTTATCATCTTGAATTTATTTAGCGTCCATAAAAACATCAACATTTCTCTGATTTAACTTTTCAGAGAATATAACACCATCTTTCATATGAATTGTTCTTTGCGAAAAAGAAGCATCATAATCAGAGTGGGTAACCATCAAAATTGTAGCACCTTTAGCATGCAGATCAGTTAAAAGTTCCATAACCTCATTACCATTTTTACTGTCCAGATTTCCTGTAGGCTCATCCGCCAAAATAATTTTTGGATCATTTACTAAAGCTCTTGCAACTGCAACTCTTTGCTGTTGTCCGCCCGAAAGCTGCTGCGGAAAATGTTTTAAACGATGAGAGATATTTAATTTTTCTGCAATAGCCTCAATTTTTTGTTTTCTATCAGCTGCTTTTACGTTGTTGTAAAGCAACGGCAGTTCAATATTATCATAAACAGAAAGTTCATCGATTAAGTTGAAATTTTGAAAAATGAATCCAATATTTTCCTTACGAACTTGTGCTCTTCCTTTTTCTTTTAAACCAATCATTTCCTGATCTAACAATTTATAACTGCCGCCGTCAGCACTGTCTAGAAGTCCGATAATATTTAACAAAGTCGATTTTCCACAGCCCGAAGGTCCCATAATGGTTAAAAAATCTCCTTTTTTAATTTCTACATTTATACCGCTCAAAGCAGCAGTTTCAACGTCTTCGGTTCTAAATACTTTGGTTAAATTTTGTATTGTTATCATATTTTTTTGGTGTTAAATGTTTTTAAAAATGTTTTTTGATTGATGATTGAAACTTCTATAATTATTTTAATTGTAAGTGATTAATAGCAAAAATGGCAAGATTGAGTTTACTTTGATTGAATCGATAATTCCTCAATATCCTTATAATCTGTATACGATGATGTAATCACAGATTCGCCTTCGTTTAGTCCGCTCAAGACTTCATAATAAGAAGGATTTTCTCGGCCTAGTTTTATATTTCTTCTTTCCGCTTTATTTCCTTTTACGACAAAGATCCATTTGCCAGCAGTTTCCTGATTAAAAGCTCCTTTTGGAATTACCATTGTCTTATTTTTTTCAGACAAAATCAGTTTTACGCCAAAGCTTAAACCATCTTGCAACGTAATATTTTCTTTAGATGTAAAAGCCAGTTCAGCACTAAAATGCCCGCTTTTTACTTCTGGAATTACTTTAGTTACTACGACTTCAAGAGTTTTTCCTTTAAATTCGACCTGACCTTTTAAACCTTCTCTAATTTTTTCAAGATAAAACTCGTCAATTTCAGCCGTCAGTTTATAGCCTTTTTTTGAGTCAATTTTTCCAATGCTTGCTCCGGCCTGAAATGTTTTTCCTAAAACAGGTTCAAACGAAGTCAATCGACCAGTTTCTGGAGCAGTAATCAAGAAATTCTTTTTATTGTTTCTTAAAATATCCAAACTTTTTTCCATCGTTTGAATCGAGCGGTTAATTTGAGAAATCTGCAATTGATTAGATTGCTTTTCTTTTTGAATACTCTGCTGAATTGTTTTTTTCCTTTCTTGTTGAAAACGTAAGCTTTCTTTAAAAGTATTCCAATCATTTTTAGAAATAACTTCTTTTTCAAACAACTTAGAATTCATGTCATACAATCTTTTTGCATCATTGTAATCATGTTCGATCAAGACTAAATCTTTAGTCAAATTCAATTCCTGATTTCTAATGTTCAATTTTCCCGTATTCAAATTATTAATCTGCTCAATAATTGCAGTTTCCTGCGTTAAGTAATTAAGTTCAGTATTTGGGTTGTATAAACGAGCCAGCGATTGTCCTTTTGTAACCATTGCGCCATTCTCGACAAAAATCTCTTTTACAGATCCGCCTTCAGTAACATTTACAAGCATTACATTTAAAGGTTCAACCTTTGCCTGAAAAACAACAAAATCTTCAAAAAAAGCTTTTTCAACTTTTTGAATCGAAAGTTCTTCTGCTTTTACATTTAAACTTCTTTTTGAATTGAAAGAAAAAAAGACAATTGTGCCCAAAGCTAAAAAAACTGCAATTGCTATTGTCAGATGTCTAAATTTTCTATTTTTACGAGGAATTACCGTGTCCATTTTTTAAATAATTTACTGATAATCAATAGGTAAATACTGTGCCACAAAATTTATTATTTGTAAAGCATTGATTTTAAAGAAGCTTAAAAAAGTCATCCCAAAAGCGAGTGTTCGATAATGAACAGTTGACCGTTCAAAATCGGACAAAAAAATACAGCATGAGAAAAAAGCAAGCCCAAATATTAATTGTTGACGATCAGGAGGAAATTCTTTTTTCGGCCAAAATGATTCTGAAAAAACATTTTGAAACGATTTTTACAACAAATAGTCCAAAAAAAATCTTTTCGATTTTGAACGAAAATGAAATTAATGTTGTTTTGCTCGACATGAATTATAGAATTGGTTTTGAAGATGGCCGTGAAGGAATTCACTGGCTTAAAGAAATCAAAACATTTTCGCCGCAAACAGTTGTGATTTTAATGACTGCTTTTGGTAAAATTGATACAGCAGTTGAAGGCATTAAAATTGGTGCTTTTGATTATGTTTTAAAACCTTGGCATAACGAAAAACTGCTGGAAATTATTGATAAAGCGGTTTCAGAGAGCAGAAAAAACAGCAAAAAGCCACTCGTAGAAAAAACCGAAAAACGTTATTTTATTGGTACTTCTCAAAAAATAAAACAAGCCTATTCTATTGCCGAAAAAGTAGCCAGAACAGATGTAAATGTCTTGATTTTGGGCGAAAACGGAACAGGGAAATATGTTTTTGCCGAGTATATTCATCAAAATTCAGAACGTAAAAAAGAAACCTTTGTTCATGTTGATTTAGGTTCTTTGAGCGATAATTTGTTCGAAAGTGAACTTTTCGGATACGCAAAAGGTGCTTTTACAGATGCAAAAACGGATACCGCAGGTAGATTTGAAATGGCACAAAACGGTACTATTTTTTTAGATGAAATAGGAAATATTCCGCTTCATCTGCAGTCAAAACTTTTGCATGTGCTTCAGACCAAAACCGTTACTCGTTTAGGTGAAAGTAAAGCGAGACCTTTAAATGTGAGAATTATTTCGGCTACAAACAATGATATTAAAGCCGAAGTAAAAAATAAAACCTTTAGAGAAGATTTACTGTATCGTATTAATACTATGGAAATAAATCTGCCGTCTCTCCGTGAGCGCAAAGAAGATATTGTTCCAATGGCGCATTTTGTTTTAGATCAAATTGCGGCAAAATACAATCAGGAAAACTGGCATTTTGAGGAAAATGCAGCTGTATACTTAGAGAAATATCCATGGAAAGGAAATGTTCGTGAAATGGAAAATAAAATTGAGCGCGCTTTAATTTTAGCCGATAACAATACTATTTCGGTACATGATCTGGATATTTTAGATTTTGAAGAAACTCCAGAAAATGATGAAAATCCGTTGTCTGAAATGGAGAAAACGGCAATCGAAAAAGCTCTTTTTAAACATCACGGAAATATAAGTAAAACAGCCGAAGAACTTGGATTGTCAAGAGCTGCATTGTATAGAAGAATTGAAAAATATGATTTAAAGAATTAGGGACAAAAGAAAATGAGTAGCGTCCAGCTTTGCTGGATGTGAATTTAATAAGATAATATTCGAGGCTTTAGCCAAAATGTTTATGTTTGGCTAAAGCCCCTTTGTAAATAATTTTATTTCTCCAGCTAAAGCTGGAGGCAATTCAAACAAAATAATGAAGAACTGGAAATTTCATAATGCCTTTTTTATACGAGTTTTGTTCGTAATGATCCTCTTTTTCTTTTGTTTTTTTCTAATCTATAAAATGTTTTATTTCAATGCGATTTTAGTTGGTTCTTTTGCTTTGATAATGCTTGCCGAAATGTATTTTTATGTAAAAAGTAAATTGCAGTTTTATGACAGAACACTGCAGTCGATTTTGCAAGATGATTTTTCTACAAACTTTCCTGAAGAGAATAAAAAGGACAATTTTAAAAGTTTGTATGCTTTGTATGAAGCTCTAAAATCAAGGCATCAGGAACAAACTTCAAAAGAACTTATTTATCAGTCCTTATTAAATAATATTGATACTGCCGCTGTAATTCTCGAAAAAGAAGATGAGGATTGGAAGATTTTTTTAATGAATGACTGTTTTTCTCGTTTATTTAAAGTTCCAAAAGTCAGTCATTGGAAATATCTTAAAAATTATCTGCCATCGCTTTGTTACGAAATTGAGAAAAAAGAATTCAGCGAATTAAAATTGGCTATTTCAATTAAAATTGAAGATCAGGATTTGCAGACTTTTATACTGCAGACTTCGAGAACTCAAACGTATAAAAAAGAGTATTTTATCATTTTATTAGATAGTATTCAACGTGTTATCGAGAAAAAAGAAAAAGAAGCGTGGATTAATTTGATGAAAATTATTTCGCATGAATTAATGAATTCTTTGACGCCTATTCGTGCACTTTCGCAAAATTTACTTCAAATTGTAGATCAGGAAAAACTGGAAGAAGATGATTTTGAAGATATAAAAAGCAGCATTTCGACCATTATAAACAGAAGTGATCATTTGCAGGATTTTGTCGAAAGTTACCGTAAACTAGCCATGCTGCCAACTCCGGTGAAAGAAATGACGCAGATTAATGCTCTTTTTGACGATTGTCTGCGGGTAATGAATCCTATTTTGAAAAGCGAAAAAATTCAGCTGATAAATGAAATTAATAGTTCACGTTCTATTTTGATTGATAAAAACCAGATGGAACAGGTAATCATAAATTTGATAACTAATAGTATTTATGCCCTGAAAGGAAAAAGAGAAAAGCAATTATTTTTGTCGAGTTACACTGAAAACAATCGCTTTTTTATCATAATTTCAGATAACGGAAAAGGAATTGATCCAGAAATTCAAGACAAAATATTTCTTCCTTTTTTCACCACTAGAAAAGACGGCGCAGGAATTGGGTTAACACTTTCAAAAAATATCATTGAAGCTCACGGAGGTTATTTAAGCTATCAGACAGACGAAGATAAAACAAGCTTTGTGATTTGTTTGATTTGAGAAGAATGAACCATATAAGTGATGTAATTTCATTTAAAAAAGTATGTGATTTCCTGTCATTAACCAATTTTGGCAAAGCTTATCATATAATATTGAGCCCAGTTTAAATAAACTTACATCACTTATATGGTAGAAATTTCCGGAGTCCAAAAATGTTTTTCGAAATCTACAATTTGATTGTTCACCACTTTTATTCCTTCGTTTTCTAAAAGCTGCTGCATTAAATTTGTTCCGTCGAAATGATGTTTTCCAGTCAAAAGTCCTTTTTGGTTAACGACTCTGTGTGCAGGAACATCATCCATATTATGACAGGCGTTCATTGCCCAGCCAACCATTCGCGCAGAGCGAGCAGTTCCTAAAGCTTTTGCAATTGCACCATATGAAGTTACTTTTCCAAACGGAATTTGTCTGGCGATTACATAAACTCTTTCGAAAAAATTTTCCTCAGCCATAAATTAAGTTTTTTTGCCACTGATTAAAAGGATTAAATAGATTTATCTGTCTGATCTGCAAAATCTGGGAGAAAAATATTTAATCACAAAGTAAAAAAATCATTTTAATGCTTATAATCTGTCGCCGTAAAATTATCCGAAATAATAGTTCAATATATTAAAAAGTGTTGCAATGGCAACTAAACCAGTTATACTTCCAATAATCGTGTTCATGTTTCGCATTAGGTAATCAGTTTTCTTTTCAATTCTTCCAAAGAATGCAATGTAGCTGTACAAAACAGCAAAAGAACCTAAAACAGAACCTAGAACAAAAGTAAAAATGGTGTTGTTTTCGAATGCAAAAAGATGATAAGAAGCCAGCGTTACACTTACCAAAACATAATATGGAATAGGGAAGAAGTTTAAGCCAGAAAGAAGCATTCCGAGAAAGAAACGACTTTTTTTACTGCTTTTTTTAATCTTTGATTTCTTTTTGCTTTGAGGTTCTTTGGCAATAAATAGAAAATAAATGGTTAAGATTGAAAAAATAACAAAACCAACTTCACGCAGCAAGGTCACAACATCTGGGCGATTGTCGATAACGCGGGCAAATAAAACAGCAACGTAAACCTGAAAAAAAATAACTAAAACAGCACCAATTACAAACCATAAGGCGTTCTTTTTCCCTTCTTTCAAGTTTATCTTAGCAGCCGTCATATTGATTAAACCCGGCGGAATAATCCCAATTGCAGCGGCAATAAAACCTGAAAGTAATGGAGTGAATAATGCCATTCAGTTGTTTTAGTAGGTTAAAAAAGAGGTTTTAAAATTAAATTAGTCTTTAATTTTGAAACGAATATACGTAATTGCCTTGTTAATTTCTAAATATTGTTTTTCATAAAAAGTCTGAAAAGCAGTAACTTCTTCAGGACTTCCCTCATTTTTGTACACATTATGATTTGCATACAAAACTTCGTGTCCTTCACCATGAAGTAATCCAAGTGTATAACCGTGCATAAATTCGCTGTCGGTTTTAAGATTCACGACACCGTCTTTTTTAAGGATTTTTTTGTACAATTTCAAGAACTCAGAATTCGTCATTCTGTGTTTTGTTCTTTTGTATTTGATTTGTGGATCTGGAAAAGTAATCCAGATTTCATCAACTTCGTTTTCTGCAAAAATATGATTGATTAATTCGATTTGAGTTCGAATAAATGCTACATTATGAAGGCCAGTTTCAACAGCAGTTTTTGCACCACGCCAGAAACGAGCGCCTTTAATGTCGATACCAATAAAATTTTTGTTAGGATATTTTTCAGCTAATCCAACAGAGTATTCACCTTTCCCGCATCCCAATTCTAAAACTAAAGGATTATCATTTTTAAAGAAATCAGAATTCCATTTTCCTCTTAAAGGCATTAAGTTACCTACAACTTCTTCTCTAGTTGGTTGAAAAACGTTTTGAAATGTTTCGTTTTCTCTGAATCTTTTTAGTTTATTTTTACTTCCCACTTTACAAAAATTTTCCGCAAAATTAAGGAATATAAACGAATGGACGAGATGTAATTATGGTTTAAATTTTTTTAGCCACAGATTTCACAGATTTTTTGGATTTCTTTTTTTTAATCTGTGAGAATGTGTGAAATCTGTGGCACATATTTTACCCATAATGTGGTTCAGTAATTGGCTGTGCTTTCGGATCAAGTGATTCATCGTGTTGTGATAAATCTAATCCCATATGTTCTGATTCCTCAGAAACTCTTAACGGAATAATGAAATTGGTTACTTTAAACAAGAAATAAGCTCCAAAGAAAGTAAATATAGAAACCAAAACTAGTGCCATCATATGGTGTGCAAATACATTCCAGCCTCCGTGCAGCAAGCTTGCATCTTTACCGTGTGCAAAAATTGCAGTTAAAATCATTCCCATAATTCCGCCAACACCGTGACAAGCGAAAACATCAAGTGTATCATCGAATTTTTTCGAAAAACGGCAATTTACAGCAGAGTTTGAAACTAAAGCAGTCACAAATCCAAAAAACATACTTTCTGGAACCGATACAAATCCTGCGGCAGGCGTTATGGCAACAAGACCTACAACTGCACCAATACAGGCGCCAAGTGCCGAAACCTTTCTTCCGTTCATTCGGTCAAAGAAAATCCAAGTTAACATCGCAGCAGCAGATGAAGTAGTTGTGGTTGCAAAAGCCATAGCGGCAGTTCCGTTTGCAGCAAGTGCAGAACCAGCGTTGAAACCAAACCATCCAAACCATAACATTCCAGTTCCTAGCAATACAAACGGAATATTAGTTGGTATATGCTGACTGTTTTTTCTTTTTCCTAAAACAATAACACCAGCAAGTGCAGCAAAACCAGAACTCATATGAACGACAGTTCCTCCAGCGAAATCTTTTACACCAAAATAACTTCCTAAAATACCTGTTGGATACCAAACAGAGTGGCATAAAGGCGCGTAAATAAAAATAGTAAATAAGCTGATGAAAAGTAAATACGAGATAAAACGAACACGCTCTGCAAATGAACCTGTAATAATAGCCGGAGCAATAATAGCAAATTTCATTTGAAACAAGGCAAAAAGCATAAACGGAATTGTATTGGCTAATTGTTTATGAGGCAAAACGCCCACATAATCCATAAAAGCAAAAGTAGTCGGGTTGCCAAAGAAACTGTAAAAATGATCTCCAGAACTAAAGCCAACAGGATCTCCAAAAGCTAAACTAAATGCGACAACAACCCATAAAAGTGTTACAACTCCTAGGCAGATAAAACTTTGAAGCATGGTCGAAATGACATTTTTCTTGCCTACCATTCCGCCATAAAAAAAAGATAATCCTGGTGTCATGATTAAAACCAAACAACAAGAGGTAAGCATCCAGGCAACATCGGCAGGTACAATATGTTCTGTTGTGCCAAATTCAGATAAAACATAACTGTTTTCAGTAACAGTTGGCCAAAATGCACCTGTAATGCAAATAATACTTATAATAATAAAGGAAATGATCCAGCGTTTCTCTATTTTCATTTTTCAAATACTTTATTGAACCCTATTTTTTTTGGGGTCAAAGTTAAAAAAAATAAATATTTAGATTTTGAGGGCTGTTAAAATAGCGGTTGTGTTTTAATTTTAGTTGATTTTGTAAAATTTGAGTTCTTTTTTTAAGACTACTTTATTTTGACGTTCTAAATTATACCCTAAATTGTCAATTGTATTATAATTAATTTGATTTAGGAAGCTGTAAAGCGCTATAAAAGTTATGTTTATAAGAATAAAGTCGAAAAATGTTTATTTTTTTTGAAGCTTTGCGATCAAAGCATCTTCAATTGGCGCTTTTATTTTAATTACTGTATTAACTTCATCGTTGGGAATTGTCATTGACAAAACATAATGTTGAATTTTCCATTCTTTTCCTACTTTAACCAAAACACCAGAACCGCGGCAGATTTTCATTTGCGTATTCAGTAATTCGTCAAACCAAGCAGTTTTCCCAGTTTTATCAAAAAAGACATGACGTTCTAAGGCCGTAAAATTCCAAGTTTTTCCTTTGTCAAAATAAGGTTTTGCCCAAACTTTAAAATCCTTTTTAGTCCAGTTTTCAGTCGCATCAGTTCCAATAAAAATTGCATCATCAGCCATTAAGTTAAAATAAGCGTCAAATTTTACATCGCCGGCAGCTTTGTGCCAAGCATCTATTGTTTGATTGATTTTATCTTTGTCTGAAGTTTGAGCATTTGTAAAAGCTGCAACGAATAAAAGTAATAAGAATGTTTTTTTCATGTGAGATAGTATTTAAGTTTAAAGGTATTAATTTTTTTGACCATATTGAACAATATAAAAACTTTGCGGTTTTGTGTCTTTGCGAAATTAATTCACACAGAAACTTCAAGTAAAACTTAAATGATCTTACATTTTTTATAGGATTTAATCTTAAAAAAACGATTATATTTGAGTGCTTTAAAATCGATACATCATGAATTCAAAAATACTTATCAGCTCTATATTTATTACATCCTTAGTTTTTACTTCTTGTAAAAAAGAATTAGAACCGCAGGAGAGCACACCAACTTCTGAATTAGTAAAATTAGGTTTGGCAAAAGATACTGCAAAAACGAAGTCAGTGGTAGAGCAACAGCAAATGCCTGCTGCAAACCCAAATACAGTTTTAAGCGAGACAAAAGGATTGAATCCTGCTCACGGAAAACCAGGGCATCGTTGTGATATTGCAGTTGGAGCTCCTCTAAATTCTGCTCCTACACAACAGGCTCAAACAACGCAGACTGCTCAAACGGTACAAGTAAATCCGAATCAAAAAAATGTAGTTACAACTACAGTTGCAGCACCCGCAAAAGTGGCTAAAGGAATGAATCCGCCACACGGACAACCAGGTCATAGATGCGATATCGCAGTAGGAGCACCTTTAAATTCGCCAGTTGCAAAAACTACTACCGCTGCAGCTTCAACTCCGCAAAGTGGAACAGCGACACAAAATTTTACGGTAACGCCGCCGGCTGCAAACCCAGTTCCAGCTTTGTTAAGTACAGAAACGCCTCAAAAGGTAGCCGAAGGAATGAATCCGGCACACGGACAACCAGGACATCGCTGTGATGTTGCAGTGGGAGCACCTTTACCAAAATCATAAAAAAGCGGAATACAATTGTATTCCGCTTTTTTGTTTTAAATGATATGTGCTATTCAATTTCAAAAATCGCCTGAATTTCTACAACCGAATTTATAGGAAGTGAAACTGCGCCAATTGTAGCTCTGGCATGTTTTCCTTTTTCTCCAAAAACCAAAGCGGTTAAATTTGAAGCCGAATTCATAATTCCAGCGTGTTGTGTATATTCAGGAGTAGTATTAAAAAATCCTGTTAACTGCACACATTGTTTTACTTTGTTTAAATCACCTCCGCAAGCTTCTTTTAAAACTGCAATTACATTCAGCATTGTTTGATACGTTGCTTCTTTTGCTTGCTCATCAGTAACATTTGCGCCAACTTTACCCGGATTTAAAATTTTCCCGTCTTTTAAGGCAACTTGATTAATATATACTTTATGATTTGAAATTGTATACGGAACATAATTCCCAACTGGTTTAGGAGCTTCAGGAAGCACAATATTGTTGTCTTTTAATGTTTTGTTGATGTCGCTTTTAATTTCTGTAGAAGTTGTTTTTACCGTTTTGATATTTTCGGTGTTTTTCAATCCAGATGCTGCTCTTGCTAAAGCTTTTCCTTGTTCTTTCGCTAAATTTAATTCGCTTTGAGAAGGTCGTGTTCCAGTTGATCCTGCTAATGAAGTGGCTCCAAATGGCATATTTCCTTGCGGTACTGATTTGTCTAAACCAGCTGTTCCCATAATTCCAGTAGGAACAATTATCATTCCGTGAGAAGCAAGAATATTCCAGAAAGATAAAATTGCAGCTTCTTTTCCTGCGCCAGATCCTGCAGACATAAATACAGTTGCAGGTTTTCCTTCTAAAGTTCTTGAAGTCCAAAGCGGAATACTTTGATTGAAAAAAGAATTCATATCGGCACTGATATTGGCAAAATGAACAGGACTTCCAAATGCGATTCCATCATAATTAGCCAATTCATCAATAACGGCAATTGGCAGTTTTTCTACATCAGAATTTAGTTTTTCTTTTGGATTTATAGAGGGAACTCTTTTTATAATTGCTTTTGTATTTGGATATTCCTGAATTCCTTCGGCAATCGCTTTAGCCATTTTATAAGTGCCTCCGTTTTGCGAATAAATTAAAACCAGAATATTTGTTTCGGGGGTTTTTACTTGTGCATTTGCACCAAAGCTTATAAAAACTGCGATTAATAATGCGAGTAATTGCTTTTTCATGAATGTGTTTTTTAAATTATGCTATAAAATCCCAATTATGCGTTTGTTTTCAAGTTTCATTTTTGGGACTGCAAATTTACTTCTTACAATATCGAAAAACGTTATTATTATCTTAATAAATAACATAGCACAAAAGGTTGTTCATGAAGTAAGCTGATAATTTTCTAACTTCGGGAAAATAAATTTTCTATTTTATGAAAAAAGCAATTGTATATGGCGCGAGCGGACTAGTTGGATCGTACATTCTAGAAAACTTATTGAATAATGATGCTTATGAACAAGTTGTAATTGTTGTTCGAAAAGATTTAAATATGCAGCATCCCAAATTAAAAACGCTTATAGGTGATTTTAATTCATTAGCCAATGTGGTGCAGGGTATTAAAATAGATGAAGTTTTTATTTCGCTTGGCACAACGCAAAAGAAAACACCAGATAAAAAAGTGTATTATCAAATCGATCATGATTATCCAGTTTTGGCAGCAAAACTCGCTAAAGAAAACGGAGCAAAATCAGTCTTCTTGGTTTCTGCAGTTGGAGCAAATGTAAATTCATCTGTTTTTTATGTGAAAACAAAAGGCGAGGCAGAACAAGATATTATTAATTTAAATTTTGAGCATACTTATATTTTTCGTCCTTCGATGATTTTAGGTGATCGAAGAGAAAATCGACCACTGGAAAAAGTTTTTAAAGCGGTTTTTAAAGTCATCAATCCGCTATTTGTTGGAAAATTAAGCGCTTATAAAGGAATTGAAGCGAGAGATATTGCAAAAGCAATGGTTAAAAGCGCTGCGAAACCTAATGAGCCAGTCAAAATACTGCAGTGGAAAGAAATGAATGCTTTATTGTAGCTTATTAGTGCAATTTGTTTAACACATAGAAACATAGTTTTTGTAGTCAAAATTAGGCGTTTCACTTATTTAGACACACCTAAACAGCTATGCGAAAGAAACATGTTTCTTTTTGTCTCCTTTTCGAATCATAAAATCTATGTTTCTATGTGTTTAATGTTTTTATTTTACGCAACAGGTTTACGATAAAAAAAATGGCATTATCTTGATTAGAGATAATGCCATTTTTGTATGTGATGTTTATATTAATGTGCCTTCAATTTTTCGAAAGTAGTAGTCAATGATTTTTTTACTTTAGTTAAAGCGCCGCTAAAAGCTTTTTCGAGAGTATCGGCATGTTCTGTTACGGTAATAGGCTGTAATTTTACAGGACGAACTTCGATTACACATTTTTTATCGTTTACACTAAATTTTTCTCCATTTTCATCTCCAAAGTGTACTTCGATACGAGTAATTTTATCTTCAAAACGTGCTAAACCTTTTTCTAATTCACCAGAAAAATAGGCTTCTAATCTTTCATGTCCTTCAATGTGTTTGTCTGTGTTGATCTGAATTTTCATAATGGTTTGTATTTTATGATTGTTTCTCAAATCTATCTTTTTTAGCGCAAAAAGCCAAAGAGATTAATAAAATATTATGAAAAATTGTTGAGTCTTTTTCGAATGAAAGTTACTTGTTTTTCATGAAATTGTTTTTTAATTTAAGTGTAAAGAATTGCTTTTTCTATAAATTAAAAACCTTATTTTAGCAGTCTAAAATTTTGATAAAAAACATGGAGCAAATAACGGAGGAGGAAAAAATTAAAGAAGTTGTAGAATATTTCAAAACATATATCTTTGAAAACCATATCACTGCTTCAATTAATACACATTCTAAGCTTAAAAATTACAATATAAATCCAATCGTTGTAAAGTATTTATCTAAAGTCTTAGAAAATGATTATACTCCAATTGGAGTTGCAAAAGCATTATATTATCCAAGAGTTCTAGGAACTTCAATAAATACTTCATTTGGAACAAGAATACAAAATATGTTTGTAGACTTAAAAATTGCTGAGGGCTCCTTAATAAAAGGAATGGATATTGAGTTTGTTGATAAAATTGATAATCGTAAAAAGTGGTGCCAGCTAAAATCTGGGCCTAATACTATCAATTCTGAGGATGTAAAGCCTTTAATTAATAAATTTACCGATACAATTAATCTTGCCCGTACAAATAAAGCATTTAAAAATATTAATAATACTGATTTTATAGTTGGTGTTCTTTATGGTGAACAATCTGACTTGAGTATTCATTACAAAGTTATCGACAAAACGCATCCCGTAATAATAGGTAAAGAATTTTGGCATCGGGTTACGGGGTTTCCTGATTTCTATGAAGGACTAGTGGAAAACCTTCAAATATTAATTGAGAATATTGATACTCAAGATTTAATAAATAAAGGTGTTGAAGAATTAGCTAAAGAAATAGAAATTTCTCAGCTTTTTAAATTTAGAGAATCGTAATATTGATTCAAAAATTTAACAATCGAATATCCAACTTCCTTTCCTAAATTCACTGGAACGGCATTGCCAATTTGTTTATATTGCTGAGCAATTGAACCTGAAAATTGCCAATCATCTGGAAATGTTTGAATTCTTGCATATTCACGAACAGTAAACGGTCTTGTTTCTTCAGGATGACATCTTTCTGTTTGTTTTTGTGCTGGGCTACAAGTTAAAGTTAGACAAGGTTCATCCCAACCAATTCTTCTTGCGATTCCTGTTTTTCCTCCACCAAGATAAAAACTTCCTCCCATAAATTCTTTTTGAATATCTATAGGTAAATCTCTCCAATATCCTTTTTGAGGAACTAGTTTTAAAACATCAACTTTACTTTGTGGGTATTTTGAACCTCCTGAATGTGGAACATCACAATCAAACAAATCGCTCTTTTTTAAAGCATCTTTTAAATTGTAGATCTTTTTATATGGTTTTGGATATTCATATTTCAAGTCAATATCTTTTCTAATACCAACTAAAATTAATCTCTCTCTTTTTTGAGGAACGTTAAAATTAATGGCTTTTAAGACTTGGATAGGCACCACGTTGTAGCCAATTTCATCTAAAATAGAAATCATCCCTTGGATTGTTTTGCCGTTGTCATGGTTTAATAAACCACGAACATTTTCTCCAATACAAATTGGAGGATTAACTTCTTTCACAGCTCTAGCAAATTCATAAAACAATGTTCCTCGAGCATCAGCTAAACCAAGTTTTTTTCCAGCATAACTAAAGGCCTGACAGGGAAAACCACCAGTGACAACATCTACTTTATTATGATATTCTGAAAAATTAAACTTTTTTATGTCTCCTTCTAGAACATTCCAATTTGGTCTATTGGTTCTTAATGTTTCACATGCCCATTTGTCGATTTCATTAAGGGCAACACATTTCAATCCAGCCTTTTCCATTCCAATAGCTAGTCCGCCTGCCCCAGCAAAAAGTTCTAAAACAGTATAAGTATGTTCTGGTTCTGCATAATTGGAAAGAGTTTCTTGTATTTCATCATCTACAAAACTTGAAAAAAGAGAGTTTATTTCTGATTTTTTGTACATTCTATAATTACTCATAGGTTCGCGTACAGCATTCAATTTACCTTCATTATCCCAGCGTCTTAAAGTTTCTTTACTCTTTCCTAACAATTCTGATGCTTCAGACAATGAAATATAATCACTCATAACCAAGTTGTTTAACATTATACAATGGTTACAAAAGTAATTCAAAAAAAGCCATAATTAAAAGTGTTTTTTGTTATAAATTGGAACAAAATATATTTGATTTTTTACTTTACTAAAGATCATTTAGATATGAGAAAATTAATTCAGTACATTTTTTAGTTTCTTTTCAAAACATTCCATTTCAATAAAGTCACTTATCCTTCTTCCCCCACTTAATCTTCATTTTTCCATTATCATCAAGAGCAATTAAATGCAGGACAATTCCGCGGTCGCGAACAGCATCACGCTCTGCTTTGCTGGCGAGTTTAGCGTCGTTTTTAGAGTTTCTAAGCGGGATTGTTAAAGCGAGATTGGTTCCTCGGCCAAAAGAGTAAATTCCGTCAACATCAATGTTTAGTACGCTGGAACTTATTGTTAAATTATTTACGTCTACTTGTTCGCCGCGCATATTAAGATGACCAGACAAATCGCTGAAAGTGATATTCTCGACATCACGAAAAGGAAAAGCAAACTTGCCTATTTTTACAATTGGCTGAAAATTTACCAAAGCACCTTGATTAACATTAAAATCGAGTTTGCCGTGCACCGAATTGGTGATTAATTCTCCGTGACTATTAATAAAACCGTTTACATTGGCAGTGCTTGTAAGACGGCCTTTAATATTGTTTGGACTGAAAGATGTGATTCCAAAATTGTTAAACGATTTTAAAAAACTTGCAATATCAACTCGGTTAACCTGTGCGTTTGAGCTAAAAGCATAGTTGTTTCCGCTGGGTTTAACTTCGCTGTTAAAAGTAATATTGCCACCCGAAGTTTGCAGAGAACCATTTTTTATAAGAAGTCTCGAATCGATCATTTGTATGCGTGCCGTTGTGTTTGTAGCGGTCAATTTATTGTAATTTATTTTGTCTGCTTTAATGTCAATAACAACAGCACATTTTTCGATTACAGTTCGTAAGTGATTTGAGATCGTTGTTTTTTTGTTTTTAACCACAGTTTTGCTTTTTTGAGATGAGGTCAAAATACCCAAGAATTGTTTAAGATCAATATTCGGGCAGTAAATATTCCAGTTTACAACCATTTTTTCAGGCGCATCATAGTACAGATTCAAGAAATTATCGATTTTTCCATCGATAATAATAGAATTTTTATTGTGTTTGTAAGTGATTTTTTTAATGAGTAAAGCCTGTTCGGTAAAGTCGAGCTGCACGTTTACTTTTTCGGCATGAATTTTTTTCGGAATAAAATCAAACGAAGTGTTTTCGACGTTTACACTGCCAATAAATTTAGGTTTGTTGATGTATAAATCGACAATGTCAAACTGAAAGTTCAAATTAGCTTTTGCATGACCTTCAGAAAAATGAATCCATTTGTCATTGCTTACTTCATTTAATTTTTCGACATCAAAATCAGAATTTACAGTTCCAGTTGCAATAGGTTTTTCAAGATTATTGATGGATAACTGCGGAATTGAAAGCGGAATATTTTGATATTCTCCAGAAAATCGAGTTAAAATTACAGCTGAATTTGGGTCATTAAACCCTTCCTTCGGCTTGAAATTATTGGTAAAAATTCCCTTAAAATTACATTTCTTAATTTGTCCATCAGGAATCGTAAGCTCATTGTTTTTACACATTGCCTGCACCACTATTTTAGGATCGTCATGAACATTTAAATCTCCTTTAAGATCGCAGTTTACGGCAATTGGCTCTTTCAGATTAAATCGGTTAAGCTTAGAACTAATATTTGCCGATAATAAATTTGATGCATTGCTCCATAAAATATGAGTGTCGATATTGATTCCAAAAAGCGAATTGCTTTTTCCGATATTAAAATACGCCACAATATCAAACGAATCGGTACCTATTTTTAAGCCTTTGGTTACAATGTCAATTTTTTGTTTGTCTGCAGAGTACGATACATTCAAGGTCCCTTTTAGTTCCTTTTGCTTAGCAAAACTTCCGTGAACGGTATTAAAAGCAAGACTGTTTATTTGAGTGTCTAGAAATAAATCAGTACTCCAATCGTCTCCATCGTAATTTACTTTAGAATTTAAATTGTGAACATCAAAATCAAATAATTTATTTCCGAGTTGGTTATTTATGGTAACCCTAACATTGCTGAGGTCGATTTGGTCAATTGTAGTTTCAGTTTCTGATTTCTTTTGCGGATCTTTTTTCTTTTTGGTTTAAAAATGTCTGAATTTGTATATCCGTCTTTCGTTTTATAAATGTAAATATCAGCGTCGTTAATAAGGATTTTATGAATATTGACTTCATGATGCAATAAACTCCAAATATTGAGTCGGGCTTCAATTTCTTTGGCTTTTAATAAAGTATGATGATGCGTGTTCCATTTTTTGTCTTTGAGCTCGATATCATTTAAGGCTAAAGTGAAATTGGGAAAACCAGTTAAAAACTTATAGTGAAAGTCGCCAATATGAAAGTCACCATTTATATTTTCATTGATTTTGGCGTTTACTTTGGCAATAATTTCGGTTTTATTTCTGTTGAAATAAATCGATAATCCTCCGCAGGCAATTAAAAGTAACGCAATGAGTCCCAAGATAAAATAACCAAAGCGTTTAGCGTATTTTTTAAAACCAACCGACTGAAAAAAGTTTTTTATTTGTTGTAAAGTTTCTCTCATCTGGATAAATTTTTCTGGATCATTAAAGGTAAGCTAAAAAAGAATGTTATTCTTAAAAAGATTACAGCAAGTCAATTGCAAGTTTAAACTGATAAAATAGAGCTTTAATTACTGATATAATTAAAGACAATACATTTATAATGAAAACTAATTTACTAATGACGTTTCATTTGTTTTAAATTTTTAAATTTGTACTCTAGTTTGAAACATAACAATTCAGACGATAATTTTAAAAGATAAGAAATTATGGCATTAGCAATAACAGATGCTACTTTTGATGAAGTAGTTTTAAAATCAGATAAACCAGTAATGGTAGATTTTTGGGCAGCATGGTGTGGTCCTTGTAGAATGGTTGGTCCAATCATTGACCAATTAAGCGATGAGTACGCAGGAAAAGTAGTTGTTGGTAAAGTAGATGTAGATGCAAACCAAGAATTCGCTGCAAAATATGGTGTGCGTAACATACCAACCGTTTTGGTGTTTCATAACGGTGAAGTAGTAGGAAAACAAGTAGGAGTGGCTCCGAAACAAACCTACGCAGATAGTTTAGACGCTTTGTTGTAATCGTAAGATTATGATTTATATAAAAGAGGTTTGGCGAAAGTCAAACCTTTTTTATTTGTTTTTTTGCCACAGATTAAAGGATTAGAATGATTTATTTTACGCAGATTTTATTTAGATATTAGATATGAAAATCTGCGTATATTTTTTAAAATCTGCGTGAAAATTATTGAATCTGTGGCAAAAAAAACAGGTTTAAATTTTAATAGGTAGAAACTAGTGAATTCGTGGCAAACATTTTTTATTTTTAACGAATCTTATATTCCTTAAAAAATGAAAAATCTATACACCTTTCTTTGCTTTGTTATGTTGATTCCAAGTTGTTTTTCGCAATCAAAAGAAAAAGAAAGTGCAATTTTAGAAAGTGGTGTTTCAGAGCAATTGGCACAATTTCGTAAAAAACAAATTTCAGATGTTCAATATAATTTGTCTTTTGAGATTCCCAATCAAAAAGAAGAAAATATAAATGCTCATTTGATTGTAAATCTAAATTTGACTGATCTAAGTCAGCCCTTGCTTTTAGATTTTAAAGAAAAAACGTTGAACATAAAATCAGTTGCCGTAAACGGAAAAAGCATGGCAATTGTTCATGAAAAAGGACATATTGTAATTTCTCCCTTAGCTTTAATTATGGGAAAAAATACAATCTTAATATCCTTCATTGCAGGGAATTTATCGTTGAATAGAAATGATGATTTTCTCTATACTCTATTAGTTCCAGATCGTGCAAGTACATTGTTTCCATGTTTTGATCAGCCAGACATAAAAGCGACTTATAAATTGAGCCTTACTGTGCCAAAAGATTGGTCGGTTTTGGCTGGCGCCGATGTAAAAGAGAAATTAGAAAAAGGTGATTTTACTTTGTATACTTTTGGAGAATCAGATAAAATGAGTACCTATTTGTTTTCTTTTGTTGCCGGAAAATTCAAAAGTACCACGCAAAAACCTGGTTTAGAAATGACAATGCTGTATCGAGAAAACAGTCAGGAAAAATTTCGCGTAAGCGCCGATACTATTTTTAATTTGCATCAACAATCTTTAAACTTTTTAGAAAAATATACCAATTATAAATTCCCATTTCAAAAATTAGACTTCGCTTCAATTCCCGTTTTTCAATATGGCGGAATGGAACATGTTGGTGCAATTCAATATCGAGAGTCAACTTTATTTCTAGACAACAGTGCAACCGACAGCGAGAAATTAAACCGAGCAAAACTCATTGCGCATGAAACCTCACATATGTGGTTTGGCGATTTGGTAACCATGAAATGGTTTGACGATGTTTGGATGAAAGAGGTTTTTGCCAACTTTATGGCAGATAAAATTATGAACCCAATTTTTCCGAAAGTCAATCATAATTTACAGTTTTTTACAGCCCATTATGCCACCGCTTACGCAGAAGATCGATCTTTGGGAACACATCCGATAAAGCAGCATTTGGCGAATTTAAAAAATGCGGGCTCGCTTTACGGCGCTATTATTTACAACAAAGCACCAATTATGATGCGTCAGTTAGAAGCTTCGATGGGAAAAGAAGCTTTTCAGAAAGGAATCCAAAAATACATTCAAAAATACGCCAATGACAATGCCGACTGGAATAATCTTGTAGAAATTCTGGATGCCGAGACGTTTCTTGATATGAAAAAATGGAGTGAAGTTTGGGTAAACAAATCTGGAAGAGCCATTTTTATAGATAAGATTGAATACGACTCTAAAAACAGAATCAAGAAATTTGAAATTCAACAACAAGCAGAAGATAAAACTGATAATGTTTGGCCGCAAATTTTTCAAATTGGTTTTGTTTATACAGATAATGTAAAAGTTTTAACCGCGAATATTAAAGAGCAAAATCTAGTTTTAAAAGAAGCTGTTGGACTTGAAAAACCACTTGCTGTTGTTTATAATTATAACGGTTTTGGATACGGTGTTTTTCCGCTTGACGAGAATAATTTAAAGTATATCGCAACGCTGAAAGACGAGGTTGCAAGAGCATCGAGTTATAGTAATCTTTATGAAAATACATTGATTGGAAATATCTCGCCAGACAAAGCTTATGATTGCTTTTTAAAAGGGATTCAGACAGAAGAAAACGAATTGGTTTTGAGAATTGCCTCAAATAATTTGAATACTATTTATTGGAGATTATTTACCGAAAAACAACAAAATAAAGTTCAGAAACAACTTGAAATAGTTTTGAATGAACGTTTGCAGGCGAATTTATCGGCGAATATTAAAAAGACTTTATTCGGATTGTTCAGTTCGATTGCCTATTCAGATTCGGCGAAAGCTAAATTATATCAGATTTGGAATAAGGAAATTGTAATTTCCGGCTTAAAATTAAATGAAGACGATTTTACGAATATGGCAATGAACTTGGCGATTTTCAAACATGAAAAAGCCGACGAAATTCTGGAAAAAACAAGAACAACAATTACAAATCCTGATAAAAAGAAACGATTTGAATTCTTGCTTCCATCATTGTCAAAAGATGAATCGGTTCGAAATGCTTTTATGGAATCTTTAAAAGACGATTCAAACCGCGAGAAAGAATCGTGGGTTTCAGTTGGTTTGAGTAATATTCACCACCCATTACGTCAGGAAAGTGCACAAAAATATATTAGATTTTCATTAGATTTAGTCGATGAAATTCAGCGTACAGGAGATATTTTCTTCCCGAAAGACTGGCTGGATAATACCGTTGGGAGATATTCGTCTAAATATGCTTTTGATGAAGTACAGCGATTCTTAAAAGAAAATCCTAATTTTAGTCCGATCTTGAAACGTAAACTATTTATGGCGACAGATTTGCTTTATAAATCGCAAAATATTAAAAAAGAAACCGAATGAAAATCGAATCGGAAATAGAGAAAGTCTCGAGTTTTCAGCATCTCGAAATGCTGGCGAATCAAGTTGTGGAAGGTTTTATATCCGGAATGCACAAGAGTCCGTTTCATGGATTTTCGGCTGAATTTGCGGAGCATAAAGTCTATAATGCAGGCGAAAGTACCAAGCATATTGATTGGAAATTGTTTGCTAAAACAGATCGTTTATACACAAAACGTTTTGAGGAAGAAACTAATTTACGTTGTCATTTAATTGTCGATAATTCGTCGTCGATGCATTATCCAGAATTAAAATCAGATCGGCCATTTTATGAAAAGAAGATTGGTTTTGCAGTTTTGGCGTCGGCGGTTTTGATGAATATTTTAAAGAAACAGCGCGATGCCGTTGGTTTAAGCGTTTTCTCCGATAAATACGAATATTACGCACCTGAAAAAGGAAGCGATCGCCATCATAGGATGCTTTTGAATAAATTGGAAGAATTATTGGTGCAGCCAAAAGTCAAAAAAACGACCGATACGATTACATATTTGCATCAAATAGCAGAGAAAATGCATCGTCGTTCGATGATTATTTTGTTTACCGATATGTTTCAGACCGAAGATGACGAAAAGCTTTTTAATGCTTTACAACATCTAAAGCATAATAAACATAAAGTAGTTTTGTTTCATGTTGTTGATAATGAAACGGAGTTAAAATTTGATTTTGACAATGCGCCGAGAAAATTTATCGACTTAGAATCAGGAGAAGAAGTTTCAATTTTTGCTGATAATGTTAAAATTGAATATGAAAAAAGGGTAGAAGCCTACTTTAAAAATCTGGCTTTAACCTGCGCAAAGAACCAAATTAAGTACGTACCGGTAAATGTTGGCGATAATTTTGAAAAAATATTGACAACATATTTGGTTGAAAAACAAAACTTTGGATAAACATTTGAAAATTTATTTCATTTTTTTTACAAAAACACTTGCAGAAATGAAATTCTGTACTATCTTTGCAACCGCAATAACGCAGAGGTTTGGTAGTTCAGTTGGTTAGAATACATGCCTGTCACGCATGGGGTCGCGGGTTCGAGTCCCGTCCAGACCGCAATATTGGGAAAAGCCTTTCTTAACGGAAAGGCTTTTTTGCCCAAAAACGGTATCTAAGATTAGTTGTGTTGTTTTGCTACGACTTTGTAACTCGTAGCTGGTTTAGTAGTTAGACCAATGAAAAGCTTTCCACTTTTGTGGATGGCTTTTTTGATTTAAGACACTTTTGGTTTTTTGTTTTCAACCGCAAAGAGCGCTAAGATTTACGCAAAGGTTCGCAAAGTTTAAATGTAGCTTTGCGAACCTTTGCGCTTTTACATTGTGTGCCTTTCGGTTAAAAAGAAAGAAAGTTCTTCTTTTTTGTTTTAAAAGTGAAATTTTAAAATATTGGAATTTAACCAATTAAAAATTTCTCAAATTTTATTCGCTAAAAAGCTTGTAAAATCAAAGATCTGTTGTATTTTTGCACTCGCAATAACGCAGGGTTTGGTAGTTCAGTTGGTTAGAATACATGCCTGTCACGCATGGGGTCGCGGGTTCGAGTCCCGTCCAGACCGCCTAAGTTGTTAAAAGCCTTTCTTAACGGAAAGGCTTTTTTGTTTTTGTATTTAACCGCAAAGAGCGCTAAGATTTACGCAAAGTTCGCAAAGTTTAATTTAGCTTTGCGAACTTTGCGCTTTTACCTTGTGTGCTTTGCGGTTAAATTTCTTCCTATCTTTATATTATGGAACATTCCGGTCAAAAACTCGATAAATATTACATAAAGAAAGTAGATGCCGATAAAAAAAGCATTTACTGCCACCACGATTTGATGGGCGAATTATTTGTGCCTCCGCACAGACACAACAAAGCACAATTACTGTATGCTGAAGGCGATGTCGTTTTTGTAACGACTGAAACCAAAACCTATTTTTTACCAGCAAGACATTTTATCTGGATTCCGAGTGGAGTGGAGCACAGCATCGAACCAAAATCTGAAAGTGTTACGATGCGAAACTTATACTTTCCAGTAGAAAAAGACGAAGACGACTTTTATAAAATAGAAGGAATTTATCCAGTCAATAATTTACTGCTGCAAATGATGCTTTTTACCAATCGATGGAACGGTGATCTTAAAAAGGGAACTCCGAATTTTGCAATTGCCAAAGCGATAAAAGCGATTTTGCCCCAAATATGTACTAATAATTTACCTTTAGAATTACCGCAGCCAAAAGACAAACGACTTAGTAAAATTCTTCGTTATATTGAGAATAATTTGGGCGAAACGATTCTCTTTGCCGATGTTGCCCATGAATTTGGTTACAGCGAACGCTCTTTGTATCGCTTGTTTCAAAAAGATCTCAATATGTCTTTTATTCAATATTATACTATTCGCCGAATTTTAAAAGCAATCGAACTTTTATTAGAAAGAAAACTTTCTGTAAAAGAGGTAGCCGAAGAAGTTGGTTACAATAGTGTTCCAACGTTCAGCAACACATTCTTCAAGATTTTAGGACAAAGACCCTCTGATTACTTAAACGGAGAAGAAATCTTAGAGCGAAAATAAAAATTTTGTTTCACGTAGATTCGGCAGATTAGAGCAGATAATTATTTGATTCTATGATTTTAAAAATAAAAATCTACATGCATCAGCTAAAATCTGCGTAAAATATCACAATCCAAATCTATTTTGTAATAAATTGTTTTTCAATGTTTTAATATAACGTTTTCGGAAAATTCGATTTTAACATTTGTCCGAAATGAATATGTTCTTGGCTTTTTAGAATTATCAGTCAACAGAAAAATGAAGGAACTTTGCAGCATAAAATATTTATTTATTCATGTTCCTTAAAACAACAAATTCTACAGACGACTGTTTTTCCAGAATCCTGCTGTTATTCTTAATGGTATTAACATTCAATGGCTTACAAGCGCAGGAAGTTCATTCGGTTTCATTACAAGAAGCTTTGAAACTGGCTAAAGAAAACAACAAAAAAATCCTTAGATCTCAATTGGAGGTCACGCTCTCAGAGCAAAACATCAAAGAAAGAAAAGAACTTCGACTTCCGGATGTACAACTAAATGGGATGTATTCCAGAATTACAAACATTACCGAATTTAAAGGAAGCGGTTTTTTAAAAGACAAAGAAGTTACACCGGCAATTCCTGAAATTTACGAGGTCAATTCGACTTTTAAAATGCCAATTTATGCGGGTAATAAGATTAATAACGCCATCAAAATTGCGAATCAGGAAAACGAAATTGCGAAAATAAAAACCGAAAAGGTTGAAAATGACATCGAACTTGAAGTCGTGGCAAACTATCTGGCGATTTATAAAATGATGGAGCTTCAAAAGATTTTTGAAGAAAACATCAAAGAAGAAAAAAGCCGACTGAAAGAAGTGCAATCTCTTCAAAAACATGGAACGGTTACGAAAAATGAAGTTATTCGTGCCGAATTACAGCTTTCGGATCGTGAGTTGAATGCGCTTACAAATTCCAAAAACATAAAAATTGCGCTTCACGATCTGAAAACTTTAATTCAGATTCCAGAAAATGAGGAAATAGTAATCGATACAACATCAAATCTGGACGAAATGAACGGTTTAGATCCTTATGACTATTATATGACTAAAGCTTTGCAAAACGAAGAAATGCGTATCGCAAGTCAGGAATTAAATATCAGCAAAACAGAGTTGAAACTGGTTAAAGGAAATTATCTGCCAAGCGTTCACTTCTTTGGGAACTATGGTTTTTATTATCCAAACTATAAATTTTTTCCACCAAATCCCTATTTGTATACTTTGGGACAAGTTGGAATTGAAGCGACTTTTGACCTTTCGTCTTTGTATAAAAACAAAACCAAAATGGAGCAGGCAAATACGAAAATCAGATGGCAGGAAATGCAGTCGGAAATTGTAAAAGAGGAAATTCAAGACAAGCTTTATAAAGAACATACACAGTATCAGGAAATCCTTGAAAAGTTTGTGGTTGTTGATAAAGCTCTGGATTTAGCCAATGAAAATTACCGAATTGTTAAGGTGAAATATTTAAATCAATTGGTTTTAATTACCGAAATGGTCGATGCTGATAATGCTTTACTTCAGGCGAAATACAACAAAATTTCTACTCATTTAGATGCGGTTTTAAAACATTACGAACTGCTTCATACGGCTGGGATTATGCCTCAGAGTTAGATGGTGAAAGATTATGCTAAAGCCTTAGAAGAAAGAGTAAAGAAGCAAGACTTAGAAGTTAGAAAATAGAAATAGACAAGAAAAGATATAGAGTTTATGGTTAAGATAAAAAATGAAACTAGAAGAAACAGAACGTTTCATATATTAATAACAATTATTGCGTGTACGCTTGTGGTGAGCGGGGTTATTTTAGGAATTTGGTTTTATGTATTCAATAGAAACCACGAAGAAACTAATGATGCTCAGGTGGAACAATACGTAACGCCAATTATGTCGCGTATTACAGGTTATGTACAGGAAGTTCGTTTTAACGAAAACCAGTTTGTGCATAAAGGCGATACTTTGGTTGTGATTGACAATCGTGAATACAAATCGAAATTGAATGTGGCTCTTGCCGATGTTCAAAACGCGCTGCAAAACAGCGTTGTGGCGCAGAAAAATGCAGTTACAACAGCAAGTGCAACGGCAATTAACGAATCGCAGTTAGAAGGCGCAAAATCGAATCTTTGGAAAACTAAATTAGAATACGAAAGATATAAAGCTTTGGTTAAAGATGAAGCGGCAACTTCTCAGCAATTAGAAAAAGTAAAAGCAGATTACGAATCGGCGCAAGCGCATTTTGCGGAAATGAAAAACAGAATTCATTCGGCAACTTTAAGTACATCGGTTGCTGAAGCAAATGTTCCGACAACGCAGACTAATATTGCGTCAAAGCAAGCTGTGGCTGATAATGCGGCATTATTTCTTTCGTACACTATAATTACTGCGCCTTACGACGGCTGGGTTGGAAAACGAACTTTACAGCCAGGACAATTGGTAAAAGAAGGGCAATCATTATTATCAATTGTAAGCAAAGAAAAATGGATTACAGCCAATTTTAAAGAAACACAATTGCAGTATTTAACCGTTGGTCAGGATGTTGAAATAAAAGCCGATGCTGTGAGCGACAAAATGTTCATTGGTACAATTGCTTCTTTGTCTCCAGCGAGCGGGGCAAGATTTTCATTGCTTCCTCCAGATAATGCAACGGGAAACTTCGTAAAAATCGAGCAAAGAATTCCAGTTAGAATTCAATTAAAAAACACCGACAAACAAGCTGATTTTTTAAGAGCGGGAATGAATATTACTGTGATTGCAGCACACTAAAATGGAAGATAAAAGTATTTTTAAATCTTGGGTTCCAAAATGGGCAATCATTATTATTTTGTTTGTCTGCCTTTTGCATTCCATGATTTTATTAGGAGTTTATACGTCAAACGTAACCTACGCAGCAAGTTTTCTGGACATTGAGCCAGAAGATCTACAGTTTGCGATGTGCGTTACGTATGGAACTTTGCTGGCAACGATTTTGATAGAAAGTAGGTTTTCGAGTTTTTTCCCTGCAAAAAACTATCTGATGGCAGTCTATTCCTTAATTGGGATTACGATTGTTTCATCGGCGTATATTACCAATTTTTATCTTTTTTTAATGCTGAGAATCGCCGAGGGAATCCTGATGGCACTTCCGGTAATTACAATCAGACAATTATTGATCGAGCAGTTTAATTCTAAAAACGCTATTATAATCGGGTTTTCGTTTTACTACGGTTCGCTTTTATTGTCAACGCCTTTTATTATGAATATTGCGGTTTGGTTTCTCGATCATTATGATTGGAAATACATGCTGTATGTTTCGGGCGGATTGCAGGTTTTGAACGTCTTTTTAATCTTAGTTACTTTTCGTGGGCACCGAATTACAAAGAAAATTCCGTTGTATCAAATCGACTGGATGAGTTATTTTTTGGTTTTAACTGCCATTCTTTGTGGTGCCTACTTTTTTGTTTATGCCGAGAAAAAATATTGGTTTGATTCTTCTCAAATGGTTTTAACCTTGATGATTGCTTTAATTTCGGGAGGTTTGTTCATCTTTAAAGAACTTTTGGTAAAAAGACCAACTTTTGATTTTGAAGTCTTTAAATACGCCAATCTACGAATCGGGTTTTTATTATTTTTCCTTTTCTATATCAGCAGAGCAACGCTGAGTCTTTGTCATTCGGCAATGTTTTCAATTTGGAATTGGGATCCGTCGCGCGTTGCGGGCGTGCAATACATAAACGGACTAGGAAACGTAATTGGACTTATTTTAGCTGCTTTTTTTCTGATGAAATCGGTTTCTACGAAAATCATTTTTATGATTGGTTTTACGTTAATTGCCATCTTTCATTTTTGGTTTACGTTTCTGTTTGTACCCGATGTGGCTTTGTCTGATATTATTGTTCCGTATGTTTTACAAGGAATTGGAGTTGGGTTTTTATTCGTTCCTTTAATCTTGTTTACAACATCTTCGGTTCCTGCAAAAATGGCGGTTTCTTCCGGAATTGTTGGAGTTTCTGGGCGTTTTTGGGGAAGCACAATTGGTTTTTGCGTGATGCAGAATGCGGTTGTTTTCTTAAACAAAAAACACTTTTTAAAACTAAGTCAGTTTGTAACTGGTGAAAATCCCGAAGCACAGCAAACCATAGCTTCAACAGCGCAGAGTTTTATAGCAAAAGGATATTCGGCAGATAATGCGAATACTTTGGCCTTAAAAAAAGTTTTCGGAACAGTTGCTAAACAAGCCACTTTATTAGCCGATATGGAAATTTATACCATTGTGGGTTATGGTTTAGTAGTTTTGATTATTCTAATTGCGTGCAATCAGCATTTGAGACAGACTATGACTTTGGTTAAAAGTAAAATTTGGATAGGATAGTTTTGTTTCAGGTTTCAAGTTTTAAGTTTTTTTCGCATTTTTTGTCATTTCGAGGAACGAGAAATCTCCGCAAGTAACGCCGCAACGAAAAGCTAATCTTTGTCGAGCTTCTCGTGGGGATTTCTCGTTCCTCGAAATGACAAACAGTACGCTTAAGACTTTACTTCAAAAAAAACTTCGCGAATCTCTGCGGAAAATCTCCACGCAACTCTACGGAAATAATTATCTTGCAACCGTTAAAAAAACAAAAAAATAAAATGAAACAGCAATGTGTAATTTTTGATATGGATGGTGTGATTTCGCACACGAATCCGCATCATGTAAAGGCTTTTGAGGCGTTTTTCGATAAATATAATGTTCCTTATACCAATGAAGAATTTGAAGAACATATGTACGGAAAACACAATAGTTATATCATGTCGCATTTCTTCAAGCGTCCGATTTCAGGAGAAGAATTGATAAAACTCGAAGACGAAAAAGAAGGAATGTTTCGTGAAATTTATAAAGACAAAGTCGATACGATTCCACATTATTTGGATTTTTTAAGCGAATTAAAAGTTCGCGGATTTAAAACGGCTGTTGCAACATCGGCGCCGCGTGCGAATCTGGATTTGATTGCAAACGCTTTGAAAATCTCAGACAAAATGGATTCGATGATGTCGAGCGAAGATGTTACACATCATAAACCAAACCCCGAAGTTTATCTAAAATCGGCAGAACGTGTAGGAGTTTCTCCTTCTGATTGTGTGGTTTTCGAAGATTCTTTTTCGGGTATTACAGCAGGGCTAAATGCAGGAATGAAAGTGGTTGGTGTTTTGAGTACGCATACAAAAGAACAGCTTCCGCCATGTAGTTTTTATATTAATGATTATAGTGAGATTAATGTCGATAAGGTTTTAGAATTATTGGGGTAAATAAATTCCAATCTTTTTAAATCCCAAATTCCAAATACAACGAGGAACCTTTGTCAAAGTTTTAAATTTTGACAAAGGTTTTTTGCATAATTAACCGCAATCTTGTCATTTCGACGTAAGGAGAAATCTTCGCGAGAAGCTCGACAAAGATTGGCTTTCCGTCGCGGAGTTACTTACGAAGATTTCTCCTTCGTCGAAATGACAAACTAGACAAATTTACTTTGTCTAATAATAAAGCTATATGAATTGCCTCCTACTTTACGTGGAGGTTTTTTTATGTTTGAAAGGAAAAGCTTTAGTTGAAATTCGATTTTCTATACGAAAAAAAGAATTAGAGTTGGACGCATATATGCGTCCAAATAAAATTTAGTTCGAATGATTTTTGTAATATTTTAAAATCAAAAATTATGAGTATAAATAATCTTTCTGAAGAATTTGAAACCAGATTAAAAGATTTTTTTATTGATATTATCGACCCAAAAGATATGGCAAAATCAATACGACAAGTAAATTATGCACTTTCGTTATGTTCCATGCGAGGATGCGAAACATTAGAATCTGAGTTATCTAATATCGATGATAATTTTTATTGGTTGAATAGATTGGCAGAAATTTTAGATCCTTATTTGGATGTGGAGTAAACAAATTATTTAAAACAGAAAGTTATCACAAAGTACTGTCATTTCGAGGAACGAGAAATCACACTCGTATATGCACAAAGATTGGGGGTTTTCTTTGCGGAGTTTCTAGTGCGATTTCTCCTTACGTCGAAATGACAAAACTATATGGATTTTAGGATTATTTATAAGTTCAAAATCATTTCTCAGCGGCAATCACAAGTGCGTTTCCATCGATGATTACATTTCCGTCAGGGAATTTTTCATTTACTAAAGCAAATACTTCTTGTTTGATTTTTTCTCTCATTTCATCATCAGCATTGCTGAGTGCAGCAACAAAAGGCGCTGCAATTTCTGTGATCAGATTCCAGTAGACCTCTGCAGTACCGCAGTTTAATTTGCCAGTCAGTTCTGTTTCTGAAGTATTTTTAAATCCTGCTTGTTTAAAAATATCTGTCATTAAACCATTTTTCGAACAGCGAAACATTCCCGGAGCTTCGGGCGGAGGAGGTGTGAGTTGCATGTTTCTGTTGATCGTTCCGCCAACAGCAGTGACCCAGAAATTTTTCTCAGGTCCGCTCCAGACTGCGGTTGCGATTTTGCCTCCGGGTTTCAGAACTCGATACATTTCTTTGGCCGCCAAAAGCATATCAGGAAAAAACATAAAACCCATTCGGCAGCTTATAGCGTCGAAAGTATTGTCGTAAAAAGGAAGTTCGCTTACATCGCAAGCTTTAAATTCGACATTTGTAATTCCTTTTTTAAAAGCATTTTCGCGGGCAATGGTAAGCATATCGTCGGCGAGATCGGTAATAATGACTTTTCCGTCAGAAAGCATCGCTGCGATGCTCAAACCTGGTTCGCCGGTTCCAGCCGCGACATCTAAAATTACGTCTGATCCTTTCGGGTTTATCGAACGAATGATTTCATCGGCAAAAGGCCTCATAAAATCCAGAATTTCATGATCCCATTTTTTCCAGCCTGGAGAAAATTTGTTCCAAGATGCTTTCTGTTGTTCCCGTATTTCTTGAAGTTGTGGTTCCATTTTGTTTATTGTTAGGTTGTTGAAAACGAATTTTATAACCGAAACAAAATTTGGGGAATTTGTTCTGCAATAGGCAAAGAGAAGAGTTTATTGGCAGATTTTTTTAGATTGGCAAAGATACGGAAGAAATTTTTTTAGTGAATTGGTTTTGGTGTTAATTATTTGATTTATAGTGTTTTGATTGAGTTTTTTTATTCGTCAGGATGAATTTCCACAAAGTTTGTCATTTCGACGTAAGGAGAAATCTTCGCAAGAAACTTCGCGACGGAAAGCCAATCTTTGTCGAGCTTCTCGTGGAGATTTCTCCTTACGTCGAAATGACAAAAATATTAAAAACATAGCCAGTGGTTTTAACCATTGAGGCGCATTCATTATTGACAATCTATGTCTCCCGAGGTTGAAACCTCGGGCTATATTAAAAAAAACGGAATAAAGTAAAAACGAGAAGTCAAAAAAAAAGCTTCTGAAAAATATTCAGAAGCTTTTTTAGTGCGGATAATAGGACTCGAACCTACACGCCTTGCGGCACCAGATCCTAAGTCTGGCATGTCTACCAATTTCACCATATCCGCGTAATTGTGGGTGCAAAGATAAGCATACTTTCGAATATTCAAAGAAAAATTTCAAAAAAATTATTAATTCTCTTTTTTGTACTTTTGGATTTCTATAAAAATAATTTAAATGGAAAATATTAAGTCCTACGTTCAACAACATAAAGATCGGTTTATCAATGAATTGATCGAATTATTAAAGATTCCGTCGGTAAGTGCTGACACCGCATACTCACAAGATGTTATTGATACAGCAGAGGCTGTAAAAGAAAGTTTATCAAAAGCAGGCTGCGATTTTGTCGAAACTTGCGACACTCCGGGTTACCCAATTATCTACGGAGAGAAAATTATAGATCCAAATCTTCCAACGGTTTTAGTTTACGGACACTATGATGTTCAGCCGCCAGATCCATTAGAATTATGGACTTCACCGCCTTTTGAACCTGTTATAAAAACTACAGAAATTCACCCAGAAGGTGCAATCTTCGCGCGTGGAGCGTGTGACGACAAAGGTCAGATGTACATGCACGTAAAAGCGCTTGAATTAATGGTACAAAGCAACACTTTGCCATGTAACGTAAAATTCATGATCGAAGGTGAAGAAGAAGTTGGTTCGGCAAGTTTGGCTTGGTTCGTAGAACGCAATCAAGAAAAACTGAAAAACGACGTTATTTTAATTTCTGATACGGGAATGATTTCAAACCAACAGCCATCGATTACAACTGGTTTAAGAGGTTTGAGTTATGTTGAGGTTGAAGTTACTGGTCCAAACCGCGATTTACATTCTGGTTTATACGGTGGAGCGGTAGCAAACCCAATTAATGTTTTGGCAAAAATGATAGCTTCGCTTCATGACGAAGACAATCATATTACGATTCCAGGATTCTACGATAAAGTTCAGGAATTATCTGCAGAAGAAAGAGCTGAAATGGCAAAAGCGCCTTTTAGTTTAGAAAAATATAAAAAAGCTTTAGACTTAAATGATGTTTACGGCGAGAAAGGTTATGTAACGAATGAGCGCAATTCAATCCGTCCAACATTAGACGTAAACGGAATTTGGGGCGGTTATACTGGCGAAGGTGCTAAAACAGTTATTGCGAGTAAAGCTTTTGCTAAAATCTCAATGCGTTTGGTTCCAAATCAGGATTGGGAAGAGATTACAGAACTTTTCACGAAACATTTTACAAGTATTGCACCAGCTGGAGTTACAGTAAAAGTGTCGCCGCATCATGGAGGACAAGGCTATGTAACGCCAATTGACAGCATTGGATATCAAGCTGCAAATAAAGCATATACTGAAACATTTGGAGTTCCTGCAATTCCGGTTCGTTCTGGAGGAAGTATTCCGATTGTAGCTTTGTTTGAAAAAGAATTAAAAAGCAAAACGATTTTGATGGGATTTGGTTTAGACAGCGATGCAATTCACTCGCCAAATGAGCATTTTGGAATCTTTAATTACTTGAAAGGAATTGAAACGATTCCGTTGTTTTACAAATATTTTGTAGAGCTTTCTAAGTAGTTTTTTTAACGCAAAGAATGCTAAGAATTGTACAATCCTGATAGCTATCGGGAGCTAATATTTTTAAAAGTTCGCAAAGCTTCATCAGATGGCTTTGCGAACTTTGCGTTTATAAACTTAACCTAAAAAAAACCTTGCGCTCTTTGCGGTTAAATAAAATGACCACAAAGAAGTGCCAAGTTTTTTAAGGTATAAATCCGTTCAGAAATGAGCGGATTTTTTTTTGAAAAGTTCAAAGGTTTTTTCAATTGCCTCCAGCTTTAGCTAGAGGCAATTTATTTAGGATTACTCTCTGTTTCTTGGAATTTTTTTTCAGAATCTTTGTCAAAGTTTTAAGCTTTGACAAAGAAGGAAAAGACCTTTGTTCCTTTGAATCTCTGCCTCTTTGAGCCTAAAGCCTTAGTCCCTTAGCAATTTAGAATCTCAGAACCTTTAAAAAAAAAACTTGCATATTAAAAATTTAACTCTACATTTGTAGAGCAACATCTATAATTGTAGAATTAAAAGCTGAATATGAAAAACCTATTTTTATTACTTCTTTGCGGATCATTACTTTTGAGTTGTAAAAGCAAACCAATTAATCAGAAGATTGACAAGAAAAAAGAAGGTGTTTGGATAGATGATTATACACTGGATAATGTTAGATACAAATCGTATGAGTATTACAAACACGATGTGCCGGTAAAAAAATGGAAATCATATATAGGCGGAAAAATTTATAAAACGGAGAAGTATAAAAATGGAATTTGTATTTTAAGGGTCTATTATGAGAATGGAAAATTAGAATCAAAAGGAAAAACAAAATTAGAGTTTGATGGAGCCTTGGCGCATTGGTTTTATTTTGGAGAATGGAAATTCTATTCGGATAATGGAAAATTAAAAGAAATTAGAAACTATGATAACGGCAAATTAATATCTGAACAAAAGATAAAATAAATCACTAATCAATTTTGATCTATGAAAATAATAATTGCTTTCTTTTTTATTACGCTGAATATTGGTTTGATACAATCTCAGACTTATAGAGATTTTGTTGCAAAAGGAGCTTCTTGTTATAATGTAAAAGAGTATAAGAACGCTGTTTCTTATTATGAAAAAGCATTTAAAATTGAACACAAATCATCTTCAGATTTGTACAATGCAGCTTGTGCGGCGGCTTTAAATAATGATGATAAAAAAGCTTTTAAGTGGCTGGATTTGGCAATTGATAATGGATATGAAAAAATTGCACATATTAAAATAGATAATGATTTGAAATCGCTGCATGATAAGAAAGAATGGGAGCAGACAATTAATAAACTTCAGAAAAAAATAGATATTCTAAGCGTCAATTATGATAAACCGCTTCAACGGGAACTTTTGGATATTTATACGGAAGATCAAGGTATTCGAGGAGAATTTATGAAAGTTTATAAAGACCCTGCGTCTGACAAAAGGAAAATTGATAGTATTGGTAAAATAATGAACAAAAAAGACAGTATTAATCTGGTAAAGGTTATGAAGATACTGGATGAAAAAGGCTGGGTTGGAAAGGATAAAATAGGAGCACAGGCAAATCAAACCTTGTTTTTGGTTATTCAGCATTCTGATTTAAAATATCAGCAAAAGTATTTACCAATGATGAGAGAAGCGGTGAAAAAAGGCAACGCAAGCCAAGCGAACTTAGCATATTTGGAAGATAGAGTTGCTTTAAGAGAAGGTAAACATCAAATTTATGGAAGTCAGTCTGCAAAAAATAAAAAGACAAATCAATGGTATATATCGCCTTTGATAGATCCTGATAATGTAGATAAAAGACGCGCTGAAGTGGGACTTGGTCCTATTGCCGAATACGCGGCAAAAATGAATATCGACTGGAATCTTGAGGCTTATAAGAAGGAATTACCTGAATTGGAAAAACTTGAAAATATTAAACAATGACACAATTATCAAACTCAGAAGAACAATTAATGGAGCATCTTTGGAAGCTTGAAAAAGCTTTTATGAAAGATTTGCTAGAAGCGTATCCAGAACCAAAACCGGCAACGACAACCGTTGCAACGCTCCTGAAACGTATGATTGATAAGAAATTTGTTGCATATAACGAATTTGGAAACTCAAGAGAATATTATCCTCTGGTTAAAAAAACTGATTATTTTTCGAAACATGTAAAAGGATTGATTAATAATTTCTTTAATAATTCGGCCTCGCAGTTTGCTTCGTTTTTTACAACCGAAACAAATTTATCAGCTTCTGAACTAGAAGATCTTAGAAAAATAATTGATTCAGAAATTCAAAAAAAGAAAAAATGACAGCCTTTCTTATAAAATCGACAATAGCATTGTGTGTACTTCTTGGAGCTTACCATTTGTTTTTAGAAAAAGAAAAATTTCATAGGTTTAATAGGTTTTTCTTAATTTTTAGTCTTCTAGTTTCTTTTGTATTGCCTTTCATTACGATCGAAATTATACAAGAAGTTGCAAGTACTGCTAATAATAGTGTGATAGTTCCTGGGCAGATTACAGCAAGTGTTGTAAAAGAGGAAACTCCTTTTTACTTGATTTTCGGCTGGATTTTATATGGGATAGTGACCGCTGTTTTGTTTTTTAGATTTACGGTTAACTTGTATAAATTGATAAAAAAATCAAAAATGGGCGTAAAAATAAAACATCAAAAAGCAACATTGGTTTTGTTGCAAGAACAGACGCTGCCATATACTTTTTTGAACACCATTTTTATAAATGAATTGGAGTATCAAAACAATAAAATAGAAACGGAATTATTTACGCACGAATTAATTCATGTCAATCAGAAACATTCTCTTGATATTTTACTAATTGAAATAATTAAAAATGTTTTTTGGTTCAACCCAATTTTTATCTTCTATAAAAAAGCAATACAACTCAATCATGAATTTCTTGCTGATGAAAAAGTTGTACAATCACATAACAATGTTTCGTTTTACCAGAACTTATTACTGTCTAAGGCGAATCAAAATCCGGTATATTACTTGGCCAGTAATTTGAACTATTCTGTAACTAAAAAAAGATTAATTATGATGACAACCACGACATCTTCTTCAAGGGGATTCTTTAAAAAGACAATTCTTTTACCATTATTTACTGGGCTTGTGTATTTTTTATGTACTAAGACTGTAGCGCAAGAAGTAAAAGCAAATAATGAAACCGCACCAAAAAAGAGTTCTTATGCAACGTACTATGATAAGACAACTTTTAAAATTAAAAATGATAAAGGAGTTGTCGTGACGGAGAAAAAATACAAAGAGCTTACTCCTGCAGAAAAAAAAGCGGTACCAAATGTACTTGAGGGATTAAAATTTCCTCCAACTAAAGAGGAAATGGATACAAGGATCGAAAAAGGAGGTCCGGATACTGTAGAAATTGATTTGTATGACCCAAAAAATCAAAAAGTAAAAAAAGAGGAAGGTACAGTTTATAAGACAGTTGATTTAAGTGAGGATCCAACTTATCCAGGAGGAATGGAGGCGTTTTATAAGTTTGTTGGACAGAATTATAAAACACCTGTAACGCCTGCAGATGTAAAGTTGAAAGGCAGAGTTTACATTACTTTTGTAGTAGGTAAAGATGGAGCTTTGACTGATTTTAAATTATTAAGAGATATTGGATACGGATCGGGTGATGAGGCAATTAGAGTGCTTAAGCTTTCTCAGAACTGGATACCGGGTAAAGTTAACGGTGAGCCAGTTGCTACGATGTACAGTTTACCAATTACAATTCAAGCAGAAAAATAGTTTTTTTTGAGATGCAAAGGTTCAGAGGCACAGAGGTGCAAAGGCGCGGAAGTCTTAAAAAAAACTTTGAACCTATGCGTCTCTGAAGCTTTGTCCCTTTAAAAACAAAAAAAATCCGCTTTCAGAAATATCTGGAAGCGGATAAATAAACTAAAAAAAAATTCTAAAAAATTCTAAAAAAAACCAACTTATATCAGATTTAAAATAAATCTGGATTATATCCAAAATAAGGCATAGTTTGTTCGTTAAAAATAACGCCATGCTCTTCTAATTCTTTCAAAATAGGTAAGTAAACTTCTTTTTTTATAGGAAGCTGTACCCCAGGGGTTGTGATTTTTCCGTTCAAAATCAGCAAAGTCGCCATTGCAACAGGAAGTCCAACTGTTTTTGCCATTGCAGTATAAGTTTGATCGTCACCAATGCAGACCATTTTCGAATCGATTTGCTCTTTTTTGCCGTTTAGCTCGTATCCAAATTTATGATACATAACAATCATGTCTTTGTCTTCTGGTTTTAGAGCCCAGCTGTCCGTTAAGATTTTTTCTAAAATTTGAGCAGGAGTAGCATTTGGCAGGTTTACTTTTTTGTCTGGATTAAATAAATCCAATTCTAAAAGTTTGTCCCACATAATATCATCTTGATCAATCTTTAAAATTAATCGTGTTTTAATTTCTACAGAATCTGTTGGGTGATATGGAAGAAAAGAGTTCACAAATTGTCGGTAACTCATATTCTCAGAATCTTCCATAATATAGCTGTCGTCTGTCATGCCAAGTTGTACAAACATATTCCATGCTTTAGAAAAACCAACTCTTCTTATTGTTCCTCTGTATAAGGTTAAAATATCATCTAAACCATATATAGACCTATATTTAAGAGAATCTCGATTAGAATAAGCTTCAAATTTCCCGTAATCTTCTACTTCCAGAAACTCAGTTCTACGAAATAAAGCACTGTACGGGATATATTTATAAGTTCCTTCTTGAATAAATTTTGCTGCACCGCCTTGCCCTGCCAAAACTACATTTCTAGGTGCCCAGGTAAATTTGTAATTCCATAAATTATTGTCACATTCTGGTGCAACCAAACCTCCGCAAAACGATTCAAAAAGAAGCATATTACCTCCTTTTGATCTAATTTCGTCAATAACTTTCATGGCGCTCATGTGATCAATTCCCGGATCAAGGCCAATTTCGTTCATGAAAATTAAGTTGTTCTTTTTTACTTCTTCATCAAGAGCCTGCATAGCATCGCTTACATAAGAAGCAGTAACTAAATGTTTTTTAAATTGAAGACAGTCTTTTGCTATTTCAATGTGTAAATGTGCCGGAAGCATTGAAATTACAATCGAAGCTTTTTCAATGGCAGCTTGTCTTTCGTTTGTATTAAAAATATTTAAAGCAATTGGAGTTGCATTAGGATGATTTTGCGTTTTCTTTTCGGCTAAAGCCAAAGATAAATCGGCCACAACAAGATGCAGGTTTTCACTTTCAGATTTTGAAAGTAAATAGCGTATTAACGAAGATGCTGATCTTCCTGCTCCAATTATTAAAATGCTTCTCATAACTTAATTATTTAACACAAACATATTAAAATGTTATAAATATAACAAATATAATTTTAAAAATGATATTTTTTTTATTCGCAATGAAACTTATAAATGCAATTAATAAATGAAATATCTTTAAAAGTAAAATGAAAATTGGATAGGAAGAGGTATTTTTGTGTAAATATTAAAAGTTTATAAAAATGAAAAGAAAAATAGTTTTAACAGGCGCTTTTATTGGAATGATAGCTATTATTTTTGGAGCTTTTGGAGCCCATTTATTAAAGAAATATTTATCTATTGAAGAGTTAAATACTTTTGAAGTTGGTGTTCGTTATCAAATGTATCATGCGCTTTTTTTACTTTTTCTTTCAACAAGAAAAGAAATTGCCGAAAAAACTGTTAAAACAATCTATAATCTGGTAGTTGCAGGGGTAATTCTATTTAGCGGATCTATCTATTTACTAGCTACAAAAAGCTTGACAGTTTTTGACTTTAAAATTATTGTATTCGCAACGCCTTTGGGTGGTTTCTTATTAATTCTTGGTTGGTTGGTGTTATTTCTTGCTATTTTGAGGAAAAAATCATAAAATCTCGAATAAAAAATTCTATCTAAAATTAAATCTTTAATTTTGTCTCATAAATAACATATAACGTTACTTATGTGAATTTTTATTGCTTTTTGTCAACAGTGATAAAAAATATAACAATTTGCAAACTCGAGATTAACATCTTAAGTATCAAGTAAAATTATATTTGTGCACCAAAAAAAATAACACACACAACATTAAATTTTATGGACAATAACACACTTTTTGCGCAATCGATTTCGTTAAAAGATTTAGGGATAGAAAATGCAACGGTTCGGTACCAGTTAAGTGCAGATGAACTGCATGCTATAACTGTGCAGTCAGGACAAGGTGTTGAAGCCTCTACAGGTGCTTTGGCAATCAACACAGGTGAGTTTACAGGACGTTCTCCACAAGATCGTTTTATTGTAAAAGACAGTATAACTGAGGATAAAGTTTGGTGGGGAAATGTAAATATCCCTTTTTCGCCAGAAGCTTTTGATAAGTTATATAATAAGGTAACAAAGTTTTTATCAAACAAAGAAGTATTTGTTCGCGATTCTTACGTTTGTTCTGATAAAAATTACAGACTAAATGTTAGAGTAGTTACAGAAACTGCTTGGTCAAACTTGTTTTGCTACAACATGTTTTTAAGACTTGAAGAGTCTGAATTAGCAAGCTTTACTCCAGAATGGACGGTAGTTTGTGCACCAAGTTTTATGGCAGATCCTGCTGTAGACGGAACACGTCAGTCTAATTTTGCTATTTTAGATTTTACTAAAAAAGTAGCACTTATTGGAGGAACAGGTTATACGGGAGAAATGAAAAAAGGAATTTTTTCAGCTTTAAATTTCATTCTTCCAGTTTTCAAAAATACACTTCCAATGCATTGCAGCGCCAATGTTGGTAAAGATGGTGATACAGCAATTTTCTTTGGTTTATCTGGAACAGGAAAAACAACTTTATCTGCAGATCCAGAACGTAAGTTAATTGGAGACGATGAACACGGATGGACTGCTGAAAATACAGTTTTCAATTTTGAAGGCGGTTGTTATGCTAAAGTAATCAACTTATCTGAAGAAAATGAACCAGACATTTTTAGAGCAATCAAAAAAGGAGCGCTTTTAGAAAATGTAGTTTTCAAACCAGGAACAAACGAGGTGGATTTTGATGATGTTTCAATTACTCAAAACACACGTGTAAGTTACCCAATAACACATATTGACAATATTCAGCCGGGATCTATTGGACATAATCCTAAAAATATATTTTTCCTTACAGCAGATTCATTTGGGATTTTGCCTCCAATTTCTCGATTAACTCCGGGACAAGCGGCTTACCATTTTATCTCTGGATATACTGCAAAAGTAGCAGGAACTGAAGCTGGAGTTACAGAACCACAGCCTAATTTCTCTGCTTGTTTTGGAGCGCCTTTCATGCCGTTACATCCGACAAAATATGCTGAAATGTTAAGCAAAAAAATGAAAGATGCTGATGTAAAAGTTTGGTTAATAAACACTGGTTGGACTGGCGGACCTTACGGAACAGGAAGTCGTATGAAACTTAAGTACACTCGTGCTATGATTACGGCAGCATTAAACGGAGAGTTGGATAATGTAGAATACAAAAATCACGCGGTTTTTGGAATTGCAAAACCACAATCTTGTCCTAATGTTCCAGTTGAAATTTTAAATCCTAGAAATACTTGGGAAGACAAAGATTTATACGATAAAAAAGCGCTAGAATTAGCTCAAAAATTCAAAGCTAATTTCGCAAAATTTGAAGAATTTGCCAATGCTGAAATCTTAGCAGGCGCACCGATTATAGAATAAGAATAAGGGGGATTTTTTTAATTCAAATTAAAAAAGCTGTTCATTACGAACAGCTTTTTTTGTTTCAAGTTTTTGATGTTTAGTCACAATTTAAAGTGTCATCCTGAGCGAAGTCGAAGGCTCTTGCATTGTATGGCTTCGACTTCGCTCAGCCTGACAAAACAGGTAGGAATTAAAAAGCTGAAGACTAAAAAACGGAATACTGACCACTTATTTCTTCCCTTCGTCAATACGTTTTTGGATTAAATCCCAAGTGTAGTAATGAAATGTCATTCCGTTGCTCATCGCTACGAAAAGTCCGTTTTTGTATTTTGGTCCTAAGTTTACACTTGTAACATCGGCTCCATCACATTCAATTGTTGAGGTTGGAACTTCTGCCAATAAAGGATGATTGTTTGGATTTCCGTTTGCACCTTCTCTCGGATAAACCATAAAAGAATTTGCTTGTTGATTAGATACTAAAATGTAACCTGTAGAATCTGTTTTTTTGTAGATTGCAATTCCTTCATGATCAGCTTTGAAATCTTTTTGACCAAAAAAAGCTAGTTCTTTATTGTCATTTAAAGCAGGATCAGCTTTGTATTTTCTAATTCCAACTTGTTCGTCGCAATAGTAAACAAAACCTAATTCGTTATCAACTGCAATAGCTTCGATTTCTTTCTTTCCGCTGTAAGTTCCAAATTTACGAACCACTTTTGCCACAGCAAATTTTCCGTTTCCAGAAAGCTCATATTGCCATAAATAACTTCCAGAAGGTCCTGTTTTTCTTCCTACAATAGCAAAAATCTTTTGATCGCTTGGGCGTGTATATAGAGAAACTCCCATAGGATCACGCAAAGATTCATCTTCAAAAACTTCAATTCCGCCGTTATCAATAGGTTCTAAATCCGGCAAACTGAAGATTCTAATTTTGTTGCTTTCACGTTCTGTTGTAACCGCAATATCTACTTTTTTTCCGTCGATGATTAATCCGTAAGCGATATCAACATTGTTAGGACGTTTTAGAGTAATTGATTTTTTAAGGATTTTTCCATTCAAATCAAAAGCATATAAAGCTCCGTCGGTATCTTTATCTGTTCCCACAATAATACTTTTTGAAGCATCAGTTGGGTGAATCCATATCGAAGGATCATCAGTATCATGAGGCAAAGCTTCGGTAACAGTTGTTGGTTTTACTGCATTTGGTTGAATTGGAGCTAATTTGTCGTCTTTACAAGCAGTAAAGGCAAGACTTATAAGTAAGAAAGCAAGTATCGATTTATTTTTCATTTTGGTATTTTATTTTAAATGAATTAGACAGAACTGCTGAGTCCTGTCTAATTTAGTAGTTTTTATAATTGATTTTACAAGTCTAGTTTCAATCCAAAATTGTAACGAGCTTGGTAATATTCAGCTTGTTTAGTGTGAGCAGAAACTCCTTGATAGTAACGTAAAGGCTGATTTGTTAAATTGTTTGCCTCAGCAAAAACACGAAGCTGTTTTGTAATCTTGAAAGAAGCATTTGCATCCAAGAAAAACTGTTTATCATAGTAACTGTCTTTGTAAGATTCTGAACCCAATTCATCTAAATAATCAGAAGTAAAGTTGGTTGAAATTCTAGCAGAAAAACGTTTGTTTTCCCAAGACAAAGATCCGTTAAACATATGAGGAGTTGTTCCTGGAAGACTAATGTTGTTTCTTTCGTTTCCATCTTCATCAGAAATTCCTTTTGCTTTAGATTTAGTGTACGTATAGTTTAAATAGATACCAAAACCTTTTAAGAATTTACCTGGAAGAAAATCTAACTGACGTTGAAAAGCAACTTCAAATCCGTAAACATCAACTTTATCACCATTTCTAGATTGTAAAAATGACCAGTTTTCGCCAGCAGGAATTGGGTTTATCTGATTTGGAAAATCAGCAGCAAATTTTACGCTGTCGTATTGATTGTCGCTGTAGTTATAGATAAAATCATTTAATCTTTTGTAAAAAACACCTCCAGAAATCAAACCAACTGATTTGAAATAATTCTCGGCCATGAAATCATAATTGTAAGAGTAAGTAGCGTCAAGATCAGGATTTCCTGCCGTGATTTCTTTATCAGCAGCAATATTGTTTACATATGGTGCCAGTGCATAGTAGTTTGGTCTTGCCAGCGCCGTTGTTGCAGCCGCTCTTAAAACTAAATCTTTAGTAGCATTATATTGGAATGAAATACTTGGTAATAAATTAGTGTAAGAGTTTGTAGTGTTGATTTGGCTTTCTAATTCCTCTTCGTCTAAAACTCTGTTTCCTGTATAATCAATGTGAGTATTTTCAACACGGAAACCTAAAACCATAGAAAGTTTATCGTTAAAATCTTGATCCCATCTCACGTATGCAGCAGTAATTCTTTCTTTAGCATTATAGTTTACCGCTAAATATTCAGCCGGATCAGTTTCTTTGTCAAATAATGATGCATTGTTTAAGTCTAAACTTCCTAAGAAATCTTTAGAAGCAAAAGTTCCTGGTACATATTTACTTCCCGGATTAAAGTTTTTTCCATCAAAATAACTAGTTGGAACTTCAGATAATAATCCCATTCCGTCATTGATTGGTTCGTAAGAATAGAAATTATTGTTTCTTTCTTTTTCCTTTAAACGTAGTCTCAGTCCAGTTCTTAACCTTCCTTTTTCTCCTGCAATTACTGAGAAAGGAAAACGGATATTTACTTTAGCCCCAAATTCACTTTCGCTAGTTTCATCTGTGTTTTCGGTAACCGAATCAAATTTGAATTTATCTGTAGATTCTCCAACAGTTGTCAGTAAAGGAAATCTTGGATCAGATAAATCTTCCATCATTTCTAGACCTTTTTGACGGTATTCGATATAACGTTCTTGCGGACGATATTCTCTTGCTTTTGCATAGTTTGCCGACCAATCTAAATCTAATTTTGAGTTAATCAAATGCTCTCCTCTAATAGAATAATTTTGTACACGCTGGTCTTCTAATCTTCTGTTTTTATTTCGGTTATTGTCAACACCACCTTTCGTCTGACGTTTTACGCGACCTTCAAAACCAGTAATTTTTTCACCATTATAAATTGGTTCAATATCATCATAAGTAGTTCTGAAACGATTTTCTCTATCGTCTCTCCAGTTGTAAATAGCATTTGCAAAAATGGTATTGTTTTCGTCAAATTTATAATCTAAAGCAACAGATCCGCTTCGACGAATACGCTGTACATCGTATTTTCTAATCTCAGAAGCCTGAAGATATTCATTTCCGAAATCATCCTTTACCCATTCGTTTTCGATATTATCAGAACCATAATCAACATTGTTGTACGATCCACTGAAAACAGCACCAAGTTTGTTGTCTAAAAAGCGATTTCCATAAACAAAACCTGCTGTATAAGAAGCGTGTTCACGAATTGGTAAATAACCTCCAGCCAAAGTTGCCGAGATTCTTTCTCCATTTGGAGTTGCTCTTGTTATTAAATTTACAGAACCTCCAATCGCATCAGCATCCATATCCGAAGTCAAAGTTTTGTTAACCTCAATAGTCGAAATCATATCAGACGGAATCAAGTCCATTTGTACATTTCTATTGTCTCCTTCTGCAGATGGAATTCGGTCACCATTTAAAGTAACTGAGTTTAAAGATGGAGCAAGTCCTCTAATGATAATGTTACGAGCCTCACCCTGATCATTTTGCATTGTAATACCTGGAACACGTTTTAAAGCATCACCAACATTGGCGTCAGGAAAACGTCCCACTTGATCAGATGAAATTACGTTTCCGATATTTTTATTGTTTTTTTGTTGATTCAAAGCTTTAGCCTGACCTTTTAAAATATCGCCGACTACAACTTCATTAAGTTCAGTTCCCGAAGTTTTAAGAGCAAAATCAAGTACATTGTTTTTGCCTTGTTCAACAGTGATTTCTTTTGTTATTGCCGTATAACCAATATATTTCACTTCAACTTTATAAGTACCAGCATTGATGTTTAATAATTCAAAACGACCATTGTAATCTGAAACTGTGTATTTGTTTTCACCTGTTATTTGAATCATTGCTCCCGGCAGCGGAAGTTTATCGTCTATATCTAATACTTTTCCTGATATTATTGCTTTTTGAGCAAACCCAGAAAAGGTCAAAAATAAAAACGTTAGTAATAAGTAGAATTTTTTCATTGTTTTTTAGTTTGATTTTGGTTGCGAAACTAGAACCTAAGTATTACTAAAAGCCTTTAAAAAAATTAACAAAAGGTTATAATTAATCAAATATGACTGAAAATTATTAATGTTAAAATAACATTTATTACACAGAGTATTTGTTCCAAGTAAAAAGAAATCAAGTATTTATCTCAGATTTGAATTTTTGGCGTTAAATTTGCCTTATCAATCACAATCAAAAATCATCAATCATGTTAAAACAATTTTTCATCTTATGTTCTGGAGCCGACAGAGATTTACTCGAAGGCTGCTCTGAAGGCGAACAAACCAAATATGTTGGTATTGGCGCCACCGTTTTTTTTACTGCTGTAATGGCGTTTTTAGCCAGTGCATATGCACTTTTTACTGTTTTTGACTCTATTTATCCAGCTCTGATTTTTGGATTTGTATGGAGTTTGTTAATCTTCAATTTAGATCGTTTTATTGTCTCTACAATCAAGAAGAGAGATCGTTTTTTTGACGAATTTCTGCAGGCAACGCCTAGAATTATGCTGGCAATTATTATTGCGATCGTAATTTCGAAACCATTAGAAATTAAAATTTTCGAAAAAGAAATCAATACCGTTTTATTGAAGGAAAAAAACGAAATGGAATTAGCCAATAAAAAACAAATTGGTACTTATTTCAAATCAGATTTAGATAAAAACAAAGGAGAGATTGCTGCGCTAAAAGCTGATATTGTAAAAAAAGAGAAAGAAGTTAACGCTTTATATTCAACTTATATTACAGAAGCGGAAGGAACTGCTGGAACTAAAAAACTAGGAAAAGGACCAGTTTATAAAGAAAAACGCGAAAAACACGATGCCGCTTTAAAGGAATATGAAACTTTAAAAGCAGCAAACGAAGCAAAAATTGCAGAGAAAGAAAAGGCTGGTAAACAATTGCAAATCGATTTAGACAAAAAAGTTTCGCAGACTCAGCCCATTATTGAAGGTTTTGACGGATTAATGGCGCGCATAAATGCGTTGAATAAGCTGCCATGGCTGCCGTCGTTTTTTATAATGTTATTGTTTTTGGCAATTGAAACGTCTCCAATTATAGCCAAATTACTGGCGCCAAAAGGAGAGTTTGATTTTAAACAAGAAGAAGCTGAAACGGCTATGAAAGCGACTTTGGCTCAAAATAAATACCAACGTGATTTATTAGTTAAAACCAGTGCCGAAATGCATGATAAAGTTTATGCTGATATTGCCGAAGATAAAGGACTGTTTGATTTACAGCGAAAGAACGCAAAAGAACTACTGGAACTGCAGTCGCATAAATTTGTAGAAAAACAGAAAGCGACTTTATAAGTCGAAAGTCAAAAGTCGAAAGTCTGAAAGTCGTATTACATACTTAAAAAGTAAAAGCCAGAAATAGATAGATTCTATTTCTGGCTTTTTATTTTAGACAAAGTCAAAAGACTTTAAGACCTTCGACTTTTGACTTTAAGACTTACATATAACTTAAAATCTCTTTTTTAAAAGTGTCATATTCGCCTTGCATGATTAAACCATTATCAAGAAGTTTTTTGTAATTCTGTAATTTGTCAAAAAGTTCTTCTTTAGATAAATCGGCTAATTTGCGTTCGCCGGCAGGCTGACTTGGTTGAGTTGGAAGTGGTTCAAACGTTTCAGTATAAGTTGGTGCCGCTGGTAAAATTTCAGCAAAACTTGTTACTTCTTCCGTTTCAACTTCTTCAACCTCTTCAACTTCATCAATTTCCTCTTCGTATTCTGGCTCAACAACTTCTTCAATTGGTGTTGCCGTTACAACGGGATTTTTCAAGATATCTAATTGCTCTTTAGCATAAGTAAAAATCTTTCTAGCTTGAATTTTCGGAATATAATCTATAGAAGCTTGAATGTCTGTTTTAGTAGAAAAAGAAAATTCTGAACCTAAAATATTTTCTTTTACAAAAGTACCAACAATTTCATCCCAAGTATAATCTGTAAAATCCATCGAAAGTCCTAAGTTTTTAGGCTTACAAATAATAATACGTTTGTTTGTTAATACTATGCTGTCTGGAAAAACAGTAATTGCAGGTTTTTTTTGAACGGCTATATATCCAACTTCTTCACCTTTCATCAATAAATCTGTAAGTTTTGAAGTGATTTTTTCAATCGCTTTTGGATCTTGTTCTTCGTTCAGAAATTTTTTAAATTGTTCTTTCATATTTTTATAAGTTACTAAGTTACACAGTAACTGAGTTGCTAAGTTTTTTTCTTACCGTGCAAATGTAATGCCTAATTTTTTAATTGCTCCGCCAGTTCGGTAAAAAAATTACCTCGGGTCGATAATTTCGTTCTGAATTTTCTTTGTCAAACTTTTGAAAACCAATTCGTACGAATGATCAATTAATTCCTTTACGAATTTAATGGGTAAATTTCCATTTAAAGCAACCGTATTCCAGTGCACTTTACTCATATGGAATCCGGGTTGTATTTCATCGTATTCGGCTCTGAGTTCCTGTGCACGTTCAGGATCACATTTTAAATTCACTGATTGTTCGTTTTTCTCCCATTGTGATAAAGAAGATAAAGCAAACATTTTTCCGCCCACTTTAAAAACCAAAGTATCTTCATCAAAAGGAAAATGTTCGCTGACACCCTTTTTTGAAAGACAATATTCATAAAACGTTTCTAAATTCATAATTTCTTATTTACCAATTTCACCTAAATGCGTGTATTTAAACCCTTTTTCATATTTCAATCCGTAACCAAATATCCGATCCATTGCCGAATGTGAAAATAAAATAATTCCAGCTAATTGAAAACTTTCAATACTGAAATAACATCCTAAACCATAAATTAAAAGTGCAATTCCTTTATGATGAAAAAGATTGTACAGAAATGCACCAGTTTTATTCCCCAAAGCATATCCAATCATAGATAGATCTGGAGCTAGAATTAAAGCCAAAAACCACCACCATTCATAACTTAAACGGTTAAAAAGAAAAATTCCAAAAATAAATAAAGCTGCTTCTTCGAGTTTTAAGACTGTTTTCATTTCACTATTTTTTCCATCATCTTTTCAGGATGATTCAGTTTTGTAAACCCGAATTTCTCGTATAAAAAATGAGCGTCGGTAGTTGCTAATCGCCAAAGCTTGACATTTTGAAGCTGCGTTTGGTTTATCATTGTTTCAATTAAAATCGAAGAATATCCTTTTCCGCGGTGCTCTTCTGTAATAAAAACGTCCATTACATAAGCAAAAACAACATAATCAGTAATCACGCGTGCAAAACCAATTTGTTTGTCATTTAAATAGATTCCAAAACAAAATGAAGCATCAATTGCAGTCTGAACTTCTTCAATAGTTCTCGGTGCAGCCCAATAAATAGCTGCCAAAAAGTTTTGTATAAACGAAACGTCGAGTTTTGTTTTATCTGTAGAGACACTAATCATAGTATATTGTTTTTTGCCACTAATTACACAAATTTGTCCGAATTTCTTTTTATTCTGCCACAGATTAAAGGATTAAAATGATTCAATCTGTGTAAATCTTCTAATCTGTGGCAAAAAAGTTTAATTAGTGTAAATTTGTGTAATTAGTGGCACCCTCATTAAATCTTATATAAAATAGGTTTTGATGGACTTGCATCATTTTCAAACGAAGCGATTTGAAGATTTAGTATATAATTTCCATCTTCAATTTCATCTGGAACATAAATCATTTCAGTAATTGTAGCATTTAATCGTGCATCAGAATTAAGATTATGCGTGTCTTTTACATTCCAAAACGCTTTGTGGGCTAATAATTTTCCTTCGTCATGTTCTTTATCAACGCTTGGTAAATCGATCAATAAATGCTGAATTTCGCTTTCGCGGATGAAAATCGCAGCTTCTTCAGACAAATATGGCGGATTTGTATTCGAGTATTTTTTTGATTTTTTATCCTTTTGATTTGGAAGTGTCCTAATAATTAAAGCCTCGCTTGTCACGCTGAGCGAAGTCGAAGCCCCTTCAGTTGTCATATTGAGCGAAGTCGAAATGTGTTCTTTAGTAATTACATAATCATCTCCAATTTTAACAGGTTCAATCGTAATCAATTTAGCAAAAAAGAAAAACTGTTTCAGTGATTGATTAATACTGTAAAAATCATTAGTAATATGTCCTAAACATTCCGTGTGCGTTCCATGCCCATGCGGATTGAAGAATATGTTATTAAAATTTGTAGAAGATTTCCCTTCAGAAACTTTCCCAATCCAGTCGCCAAAAATAACAGGTTCAATAACTGGTTTTTCGATATACCAAGCAATCGGGTTTTCGTCTGTATTGGTCAATGGAATCGATATATCAATAGGTTTTGATAAGTCGATTTGATATTTATTGTCTAAAAGTGCAAGCATAATGGAACACGGATTTTACGGATATTCTAACGCAGATTTTACGGATTTATCAGCGTTGCTTGTATCCGTTTTATCAGCGTTCAATTTTTATTCTTCCAAATTTAAATAAAATAAATCTGAAGCAATTCCATCCGTTAAGAATTTTCCTTTTGGTGTTGGTTTTAGAATGTTGTTTTCAATAGAAAGTAAATCGTCATCTAAAAATTTCTGAGATTGTTTTTTGAGATAATTCAAATATTCTAAACCAAATTCCTTTTCGATTCTTTCTAAAGAAACGCCCCAAATCGTTCGTAATCCCGTCATAATATATTCATTATAACGATCAGAAATAGTAAGAACTTCAGTTTCAATTGGAAGTTCGTTGTTTTGAATTGCTTTTAAATACAATGAATTATTGGCAATATTCCAGCCTCTTTTTTCGCCGTCATAACTATGTGCCGAAGGTCCGATTCCGATATATTTTTTACCAAGCCAATAAGCCGAATTGTTTTTGGAGAAGTAATTCTCTTTTCCAAAATTGGATAATTCGTAATGAATAAAACCATTTTTCTGAAGCGTATCCACCAAAATCATAAAATGATTCGAAGCCGCTTCGTCTTGCGGTTCAGCAATTTTACCAGTTTGAATTAATTTGCTTAAGGCCGTTTTTGGTTCAACTGTTAAAGCATAACTCGAAATATGCGGAATGCCAAAATTTAAAGCGGTTTCAATATTTTGTTTCCACATTTCGTCAGTCATTCCCGGAATGCCATAAATTAAATCAAGCGAAATATTATCAAAATACTTCGTTGCTTCTTCCAAACATTTTTTGGCTTCGACCGAATTATGTGCACGATTCATCATCTTCAAATCTTCTTCATAAAAAGACTGAATCCCAATGCTTAATCTATTTATAGGGCTTTTAGACAATTCCAAAATTCTTTCAGAAGATAAATCATCAGGATTTGCTTCCAAAGTAATTTCAGGGTTTTCTGAAACTTTATAGTTTTTATAAACTTCAGAAATTAAAAAGTTTATTTCGTCATTTGATAACACTGAAGGAGTTCCGCCACCGAAATATATAGTTTCTACAATCTCATTGTCACTTCGAGCGGAGTCGAGAAGCTCATTTTTGCGCATGGCAATTTCTTTAGCCAAAGCCAAAACCATTTCGTCTTTCTTTTTCATCGAAGTCGAAAAATGAAAGTCGCAGTAATGACAAGCCCGCTTGCAGAAAGGAATATGTATGTAGATACCGCTCATTTTGTAGTGTTCAGTGTTCAGTTTTTTTAGTATTCAGATTATTAGTGTTCAGTATTCAGGTTATTAGTATTCAGTTTTCTAATTTTCCGTGTTAGTTTGATGATTTTCAGTTTTTTTATGCACTTAGTACTAAAATCTGACCACTGATTACTCTTTTCTCACTCCAAACTTCTCTGGATTTAAAAGCATATAGTTTAATAATTTACCTATTTCAATACTTTCAGATAAAAGTTCATTATATTATTCGTTTGAAATATATTTACAAGCAAAAGCAAATTCAAGCCAAACTTGTGTCTCAGAATTTTCGCCATCAGAATCGGTTAATTTACTGTAAAAATGTTTTGGATAAATGCGTTTTCTGTAAGCTTCGGCAATAGTAACTGGAACACTTCTAGATGAGCGTCTTATCTGATCGGTTAATGAATAAGTTTCTTCTTTTGGAAACTGTTTTGTAATATTGAATATCTTCATTGCTAAAGAAAAAGACTTTTTGTAAGCTAATAAATCTTGAAATCTCATCATTTTTTTTATTCATAATGATTTTTCTATAGGAAAATTACAAACAAAACAATAATTGTTTTCGACCTAATAATTGAATACTAAGAACTGATCACTAAAAATCTGACCACTGATCACTATTTTTTCACTCGTTCCTCATTTTGTTTCACAAAAGCATCCCAGCCCGAATAACTTTTCCCCGCAACGACTTTTCCTGAATTAAAGAAATGACAAACTGCAGCCGCCAAACCATCTGTTGAATCTAGATTTTTAGGTAATTCTTTTAAACCTAGAAGCTGTTGCAGCATTTTGGCAACCTGTTCTTTACTGGCATTTCCGTTTCCAGTAATCGCCATTTTTATCTTTTTTGGTTCGTATTCAGTAATCGGAATATCTCTCGAAAGTCCTGCTGCCATTGCGACGCCTTGTGCACGTCCTAATTTTAACATCGATTGTACGTTTTTGCCAAAGAAAGGCGCTTCAATTGCAATTTCGTCTGGATGATGCGTTTCGATTAATTCTATGGTACGTTCAAAAATGATTTTTAATTTTTGGTAATGATTGTCGTATTTGGACAATTGCAATTCGTTTAATTGCAAAAACTCCATTTTTTTATTGATAACTTTTATCAATCCAAAACCCATAATTGTGGTTCCAGGGTCAATACCTAATATGATGCGTTCTTTTGTCAATTGTTTTTTGTTTCAAGTTTCAAGTTTCAAGTTTTTTGAAAATCAAAACGATTCATTTTCTCATTTTCAAATTGCCACATTTCCAAATTGATTACTTTTGCGGCATGATTTCAATTCCTCACAAAGCTAAGCAATTCCTTGTTCTTCTGGTCAAACTTTTGATTGTAGGCGGCGCATTTTATTTTATTTACAATCAGCTGGCTAACAATGACAAATTAGACTGGAATAAGTTTATTGTTTTGTTCAAAAAAAATCAGTCGGTTTTAGGGGTTTCGTTTATTTTGCTTTTAAGCGTTTTGAATCGTTATTTTGAAATTTTAAAATGGCAGAATCTGGCTAAAGTAATTCATGAAATCTCGGTTTACGAATCTACAAAACAGGTTTTGGCCGCTTTAACAGCTGGAATTTTTACGCCAAACGGAGTGGGAGAGTACGCAGGGAAAGCATTGTATTATCCAAAATCTGATGCAAAAAAAGTAGTTTTCTTGAACTTAATCTGCAACGGAATCCAAATGATTTTAACGATCATTTTTGGAATTTTCGGATTGCTGTATTTCAATGCTCAGTTTAATGTTATCACCACCAAAACCGTTCTAATTCTATTTGGCGGATTTGTACTGCTTTTGATTCTATTGTTTTCAATTAAAAAAATAAAAGTAAAAGGATATTCGATTGAAAAACTGATTCATAAAATCAATGAAATTCCAAAGTCGGTTCATCAAAGAAATATCTTTTTAGGAATTTGCCGTTATTTGGTTTTTTCACATCAATATTACTTTTTGTTTTTAGGTTTTGATGTCGATCTGCCTTATTTAACTTTGATGGCAGCTATTACTTCTGTTTATTTTCTAGCTTCGTCTTTGCCAACATTTCAGTTTTTAGATTTTGCTGTAAAAGGAAGCGTTGCTATTTATTTCTTCGGAATTCTGGGCGTAAACGAATGGATTGTAATTTTTATCAGCACGTTAATGTGGTTTTTAAATGTTGTCTTGCCAGTTGTTTTAGGAAGTTATTTCGTGCTGAATTTTAAGACCAAAACAGCAGAATGATTTTTGCGTTATTCTCGATAGCAGCAATTTACACTTTTAGCATTTATTTACTTGTTTATGGTTTTTTTAAAGTAAAGCAATATCAAAAAACAGATTTAAGTCCAAGAACAAGCTTTACGATTATAGTTCCGTTTCGAAATGAGAAAGAAAATCTTCCATATCTTCTGCAGAGTTTTTCAAAGCTAAATTATCCAAAAGATTTATTCGAAGTAATTTTAGTCGATGATAGTTCAGAGGAAAAGTTTCAGGTCTCAAGTTTCAGGTTTCAAGTTTCAGTAATTGGCAACATCAGAATATCGAATTCTCCAAAAAAAGATGCGATTACAACCGCAATACAGCATGTAAAAACAGATTGGGTTATTACAACAGATGCTGATTGCATGGTGCCTGAAAACTGGCTTTTAACTTTTGATAATTATATTCAGGAGAATAAAGTTTCAATGCTTGCAGGAGCGGTTACGTATGAATGCGAGAATTCATTTTTACATGATTTTCAGCAATTAGATTTAACCAGTTTACAGGGTGCAACTATTGGGAGTTTTGGTTTGAATAAAGGTTTTATGTGTAATGGAGCTAATTTTGCCTACACAAAATCAATATTTGAACAGCTAAATGGCTTTGAAGGGAATGATAAAATTGCCAGCGGAGATGATGTTTTTTTGCTTCAAAAAGCGATTGAAAAATTCCCAGACCAGGTTCGTTATCTAAAAGCTAAAGAAGCAATTGTAAGCACAAAACCAACTGAAACTTGGAAATCTTTGTTTTATCAAAGGGTACGCTGGGCAGCTAAAACAAGTTCTTATAAAAGTAGTTTTGGAAAGTTTTTGGGTTTAATTGTTTTCTTTGGAAATCTAAGTTTTGTAATTGGTTTTTTCTACTTCCTTTTTGGATTTAGGTCCTATTACATATTTGTTTTATTTGCTTTTTTTAAGTTTTCAGTAGATTTTGTGCTGCTTTATACAACCAATAAATTTTTATCAAAAAAGAGAATTAAAAGTCTTTTGTTAAGCAGTTTGCTATATCCTTTTTTTAGTTCAACAGTAGCTTTGTACAGCTTATTTGGATCGTATGAATGGAAAGATAGACGATTTAGAAGCTAAAACTTATTTAGAGAAAACTATTTCTCATCTTTTGCTTTAAGAATAACAGGTAAAATAAATTGTGTTTTTACTGGAATACCGCGTTTTATAGCAGGATTTATTTTTGGGAAATTAACTAAACGTGCATGAAGAATGCTGTCAATTTTTATAGTATCGTAAGCGACAGAATCTTTAGGAAACTGAGGTTCAAATTTCATAACAGCATTTGGAAAAATGGTTACTTTTACCTCAATAGTATCAAGTTCAGGATACATAATAGATAAGCTGTCAACGTTTAGTTTTTCTTGAATCAAGGTTGACATAACATCAAAAAAACACTTTTGGCGTTGTTTTTTATCGGTGATTTTTTCACAGTCGGCCACCGTTGGATATTCGTCAACTTCTTTCCAGTTTATAGATTTTAATTCTTTTTGAAGTAATTCTTTTTCAGACGGAACCTGCTTCTCAAAATATTGACAAGAATTAAAAAAAAGAATAATTAAAAGAAGGAAAAAATGTTTCAAGATTATGACGTTGTATTGAACAATGAAAAATAGGGTGTAAAAATACGATTATTTTTTTTGAGAAGCTTTGTATTCAAGATAATCTTCATAGCGCTCTGAAAGCCATTTTTCTTTGTTTTGTTCTGCAACTTGCTTTTGTTCAGGATATAAGTGAGCAAGTCGATCAGAAAAAGCGGCAATTCTTACGGTGTAATTATAAAACTCCGTTTTACTTAGAACAATATTAGGATCGTTTTTTCGATTAAAAAATTCAAAGAAAAGCGTATCAAATTCTTTCATAGAGAAATTTTGAACTTTTTTCTTATTACTTTTATAAATGCTGTCCTGAAGAAATTGATCTTGAGGTGAAAGTTTTTTTGTTTGTGCGCATAAACTTATGCTGATTGAAAAAAACAGAACTAAAAAAACAATAAATTGTGAGAGACGATTCATTTACTAATTTCGCTGCAAGTTTGTAAGCACAAAATTACAAAAAAATATATATGGATTTATTATTGTTGACGCTTGGTTTTATATGCATAATCATTGGCATTTTTGGAAGTTTTTTACCTGTTTTGCCTGGTTTGTCAAGTTGTTGGGTTGGTCTGCTTTTATTGTATTTAACGAAAGCTGTTGAGAATAATTATTGGGTATTAGGAATTACATTGCTGCTGACCGTAATTATTACAGTTTTAGATTATATAATTCCTGCTAAGGGAACCAAAAAATTTGGGGGCAGTTCTTACGGAGTTTGGGGAACTAATATTGGGCTGGTGGTTGGAATTCTTGCGCCTATTCCGTTTGGTGTAATTATTGGTCCTTTTGTTGGTGCTTTAGTAGGAGAAATGCTTTATGATTCTAAAAATCATCAACGTGCTTTTAAAGCGGCGACGGGTTCACTTCTTGGTTTTTTAGCTTCTAGTTTTATAAACTTTATGTTTTGTATGATTTATCTAGGTATTTTCATAACGATAGTTTGGCAGAATCGTTCGCTATTGTTTTAAATGTTAAAATTTATTTAAGCTTTTTCTTATTTTTTAATTTTTATCGATTATTTTCTTAAAATTTTATTTTTTAGCTTGCTTCTCAAGGCTTTATGTTTATTGAGACTTGCGCTGTTTTTTATAAATGCGTATAAATGTCATCGGTAAAATTTTAACTAATTTTTTGGATATGTTAGAATATTTTATATTTTTATCACGATAAACGATAAAAAGCCTCACTTTGTCGATTATTTTGAATGACTTTAAATAATTATTTTTTAAATAAGTTAATAGTATGACCCCAAACCTACAAATTGAACTTAGACGTTTTATTTCTTCTAATGTTGTTTCAAAGCTTAACAAATTTTATTTTGAAAATGATGCACTTTTAATAAAAGGAATCGATGTTTCAATAGGTACAGTTTTAATGGGATTGTACAATAAAGCTGAAGAATCTGGTTTTTATAAAGATATTGTATCGCTTATTGAAGATGATTCGACTTTTTATCAGGAAGTAGATTTCAATTCAGGGCGGATATTATCAGTAGATGACTGCTACCGTATAGAAGGAAATGCTTTGCTGAAAGAAATTTTCACCAATAAAAAGGGAAGGATTTCTGAAATGATTTCGAATGAAGTTGGTATTAAAAGCGAAACAGCCCGAGAAATTCTTAATTTTTCAGCTCTTTTAGTTATCTCGTATCTTAAAAATAATCTGCAATTACTGGATAGTTTAAAATTACTATTAGAAGAGCAAAAAAGAGATATCTTAAACAGTATTCAGCCGGGAATCAAAATAATTTTAGGATTTTCATGTTATGAAAATGTTGAGGATAAAAACCAAAATATAGGAAGATCTATTTTTACACTTTTTGGACATAACTTTTTTGCATTCTAAAAAAAATCCCGTCTTACAAAGTAAAACAGGATTTAATATTTTTAAACCTTTTTGAAAGATGTGTTAAGCATTTTTCAAATTGATAACTTCTTGGTCGGTTAAGAAACGCCAGTTTCCTCTTGGCAAATTCTTTTTCGTTAAGCCTGCAAAAGATACACGGTCTATACGAAGCACATCATAATCAAAATGTTCAAAAATGGCACGAACCACTTTTACATTTGATGAACGTAGTTTAAGACCTACTTCACTTTTTGCTTCTTTTTCGATGTAGCTTATTTCTTCAACAAAAACACGGTGCCCGTCAAGAACTAAACCTTTGCTGATTTTTTCTAAATCTTCAAATTTTAGATTTTTATCTAAAGAAACTTGATAGATTTTTGAAGATTTCTGACTTGGTAAAGTAAATTTACGGATCATATCAGTATCGTTTGTAAACAACAATAATCCTGTTGTATTTTTGTCCATTCTTCCTACAGGTGCAATTTTTGCGGTCGTAGAACCACGAACAAGCTCTAGAACGTTACGATATTCCTGCCCTTCATCAAGCGCAGTTGTAAAGTTTTTAGGTTTATTCAATAAAATGTATTCTTTCTTTTCAGGAGTTAAAGTAACACCATCAAAGTTTACAACATCATTTAATTTTACTAAATAACCCATTTCTGTAACTGGAACGCCGTTTACCTTAACGTTTCCAGACTGAATATATATATCAGCATCACGACGAGAGCAAACCCCTGAGTTTGAGATATATTTATTCAAACGAATCTCATCAGAAGCTTTCTGTCTTTTTGGTGCCTGATTTTGTTTCTTAATTTTTTGCTCCGCAGCTTCTTGTGCCGCTTTAACTTCAGGCTTCACTTTTTTCGGCCCTTGAGCGCGTTTCGCCATAGGAGGTTTTGGCTTGCTAGAGTTTGATCTTGAGCTGTTTGGTCTAGATCCGCCTCTTTTATTATTGCCTTCCTTATTGTTCATAAATTCTGTAATTTGTGCAAAGATAGTTTTTTCTGCCCAATTAATCTTAAGTTCTATGTTCTTAGATTAATAGCAATAAAATTTTAGTTGATTTAAAGCATAATACGCAGCTTTTTTTAGTTGAAATTTCCTATTTTTCGTTCCGCATATTTTATTTTTTGAATTGGAAAATAAATAGATTTCGAATTTAAACCTGTTTGAATTAACTTTTAGTAATTAGAGATCAATTCACGTCCGTGCCACAAAACACTTGGATTGATCAAAACAATGCAAAAAACTCCCGATACGATCAAGAATTTTAAAACATTATGTAACAATAAAAATTGTTCTTTAGAATTTGATTTCCACAGATAAAGCAGGAAAAAAAGCAAAACAATAAAACAGGTGTAAAAGTAAATGTCCATGTAGCCAACATCATAAATATTGACTAGAATATAAACCGGAATTACCGTTAAAAACGTCAAAATAGTGATGATCTGTTTAGATACTTTTTCGTTATAAATAATTGGAATTGTATGGTAATTATTAGCTAAATCTCCTTTTAGATTTTCTAAGTCTTTTATCATTTCTCTAATCAAAAGCAGTAAAAACAAGAACATTGCGTGTGCCGAAATTACGGCGAAATGGCTTCTGTGATTCTCAATTTCTTCAAATGAAATCGAATTGTAGAAATACAATAAAATGGCAAAAAAAGGAATAACAGCCATAAATGCAGCAGTTAAATTGCCTATAATGGGGTATCTTTTTATTTTATGAGAGTAAAACCAGATTATAAAAATATAAGCAGAAAAGAATAAAAAAGCCCTCCAAGAAACAATAAAAGCCATTAAAGCGGCTAAAAAATTTAGACTAAAATAGACTGATAATTTGGTTTTTTGACTGACCAATCGATCCAGCATTGATTTGTTGGGTCTGTTTATTAAGTCTTTTTGACTGTCATAAAAATTATTAATAATATAACCTGAGGCGATTGTTACGGCAGATGCAAAGACTATTAGAAATAAATTGAAATCAAGCAGAATGTCGAGTGCTCTTTTTTCTGGTGCTAAAATAAAAATTGCTGATAAATACTGCGCCAGAATAATAATCGGAATGTTGTAACCACGAACCACAGAGAACAAACTTACAATTTTCATTAATAAAAGTTTGTGTTGTCTGCTTAACATGAGTTATAAGGGGATTGATTAGATTTAGGGGAAGTTAAAAGTTATTTTTTGATTCTGAAATTTAGAGTTTGTTTTTTAACAATTCTTTAGAGCCATAACCTAATTTTCGAATACAGGCTAGAGCTTGCTTTTGTGTAATTTGAATGTCTGTAATATCTTTTTTTTCAACAAAAACTACTGATCCGCTCCACGGATTTGGTGCGTCTGGAATAAAAACTGTAAATTGATTTTCATTTACCTGCTCTATTAAAAAAGCAAATTGCAAACCTGCATCAGTAGGAACTAAAATTACTTTTAAGTCTTCATTAGATTCAAATCCTAGAATGTTTTCATTCATGCTTTTCATAAAAGAATAACCTGGAACGAAACTCAAAATACCATCTTCTAGTTTCTGAACTAACTTTTTAGCATTTGCCGTTTTTGCCAATACTCCCGCAACAAAACAAATAAGAATTATAATCAGTATTCCAATAAGCTCTTGAATGGCAATTCCTAAAACATTTACTTTAGGGAAGCTGTTTACAAGAGGGAGTGTGGTTTTTTGAACGATGACATATCCTTTTTCTAATACAATCAGTAATACAACTAAAGGCACTAAAAATAGAATTCCTCCTAAAAAAGTTGCTTTGATAATTTTTAAAATACTTTTCATATTCAGTAACTTTTTTAGGATTAAATATTAGGAAAGTGTATTCAAATAATTATGCTTTTTAAGAAAATTAAACTTAAAACTGGTAAACTACTTCTAGCTTATAATCTTTTAAAGAGGCTTTTGCACGTTCTAAATCTTCAGTAAAACCAAGAATATATCCGCCGCCGCCAGAACCGCAAAGTTTCAAATAGTAATCGTTGGTGTCAATTCCGTTTTGCCAAATTCCGTGAAATTGCTCAGGAATCATTGGTTTAAAGTTATTTAAAACCACTTTAGAAAGCTTTTTTGTATTGGTAAACAATGATTTCATGTCTCCATGTAAAAAATTTTCTACGCAAGCATCTGTGTATTTTACGAATTGGTTTTTAAGCATCGTACGGAAACCTTTGTCTTTTAGGTTTTCCATGAAAATGTTAACCATCGGCGCAGTTTCGCCAACAATTCCAGAGTCTAATAAAAATACAGCGCCTTTTCCGTCAAAACTTTGAGTTGGAATTCCCGTTGCTTCAATATTATCTTTAGAATTAATTAAAATTGGAATGCTCAAATAACTGTTTAACGGATCTAAACCAGAACTTTTTCCGTGGAAAAAACTCTCCATTTGTGAAAATATGTTTTTTAACTGCAATAATTTTTCGCGAGTTAAATTCTCTAAAACCGTGATTTTGTTTGTAGCATATTTATCATAAATTGCTGCTACAAGTGCGCCGCTGCTTCCAACACCGTAACCTTGTGGAATACTAGAATCGAAGTACATTCCGGTTTCGACATCATTTTTTAAAGTGTCTAAATCAAAAGTAACCAATTCAGGCTGCTGTACATGCAAAACTTCAAGGTAAGAGGCAAAGCTTTTTAAACTTCTGTTTGATGCAATAGCTTCGGCCGAAGGTTCTTCAGACTTTTTTAATGCTCCGTTGTAAAAATTATAGGGAATAGAAAGTCCTTTAGAGTCGCGGATAATTCCGTATTCTCCAAAGAGTAATATTTTTGAGTAAAATAAGGGTCCTTTCATGATTTATTTTATGTCTTTCTTTATTTTATTTGGGTTTTGTCTGGTGTCGAAAATGTTGTGAATCCTTATTTCATTAGCACTAAAACTATATAATATACTCGATTGTTTTGTTACAACGCATTTTCGGTATTTCTTGCTTACGGATGATTTTGGAAAAATTTCTGGATTCATCATCATTATTGAAATTGCTTTTTCAAATTTGATGATAAATATCTTTTTTGATTTTTCTGACCATCTTGCTTCAATGAACTTTAAAACTGAATCTAAATTTTTCTCTGCTGTTTTTGAAAAACTTACTTTAAGATCCACTATCTGTACTTTTTCATAACATCCTCATAGCTTGTAAATTCTCCTCTTTCAAATTCTAATTCACTTTGAGCTATGTCTTCTTTTTGTTGATCTGTCAAATCATCCCACCAATCTTTTTTGTTTTTTCTAAGCAATTTTGCAACTGCCTTAATGATTGAAGGATCATCTGTTTCTTTCAACATCTCCATCGCTTCGCGTTTTTCTAATTGAATGTCCATAACTAAAAATTTAAATTAAAGATACGGAAAATTATAATGCAATAGCGCCCTCTCCAATTTTGTCGCAAATGTACTGACGATTCTGACAAAATACAACTAATTCTTCCTGAATAAATTGAAGCACTTTTTCGGTAACGTTTTCGGGATAAAGTACATGTACATTTGCGCCGGCATCAAGTGTAAAACATACCGGAATCTGGGTTTCATTTCTGAATTTCCAAATTGCATTTATGATTTGAAGTGTATTTGGCTTCATCAAAATAAAATACGGCATCGATGTCATCATCATCGCATGTAAAGTCAAAGCTTCACTTTCAACAACTTTAATGAATTCGTCTAAATTGCCGCTTTCAAAAATCGAAATTAACTGATCTAAGTTTTCATGAGCTTGAGCAAAACGTCTTTCAGCATAAGGATGATTGTGCATTAAATCGTGACCTACTGTACTTGAGACTTGTTTTTCGCCTTTATCAACTAACAAAATAGTATCCTGATAATTCTTGAAATTGTCATGAATCGTGTATGGAAATTCAACCCCAAACAAATCAGAACTTCCTTCAATATTAGATTGGTTTCCCCAAACAACTACCTTTCCTTTTACACTTCGGCAGGCACTTCCTGAACCTAAACGAGCCAAAAATGAAGCTTTTTGATAAAAATATTCATCAGTCATTTCAGGATTTAGCAATTTTTCCAAACTCATAAAATTCATTGCCAGAGCCGCCATTCCTGATGCCGATGAAGCAATTCCGGAACTGTGCGGAAATGTATTTTGTGTATCAATCGTAAAATGATAATCTTTCAAAAATGGCAGGTAAACTTCAACTCTTTCTAAAAACTTTTGAATTTTTGGTTTGAAATCTTCCTTTGGTTTTCCTTCAAAAAGTAAATCAAAAGAAAATTCATTTGTCACGTTGGGCGGAGTCAAAGCGCTTTTCTTAGAAAACCCTAATTTCGTAATTGTTTTACAATTGTTTAAAGTAAAACTTACCGATGGATTTGCCGGAATTTGATTGTCTTTTTTCCCCCAATATTTTACTAATGCAATATTGCTGGGAGCGCTCCACTCAAAGTTTCCGTTTTCGATTGTTGAAGTATATGGATTTGGAATAAAATCAGCTGCTGTAAACATGAATTATAAAATTTTGGCAAAGATAGTTTTTAAATTTTTTCGTCATATAAGTAATATGAGAAAATATAAATCGGCTTTACTAAAATGAACTTATAGTACTTATATGGTTTAAACTTTTCTTTTGACTATTTTTGAATACAAAATTTAATGAAATGAATAAAATAGTTAAGATTATATTAGCCTTAATCGTTTGTTTGGCAGTGGGATATTCAGCAAGTACGGTAACAAGACCAAGTGTTGAAAGTTGGTATCCAACGATTGTAAAACCAGTTTTTAATCCGCCAAATTGGATTTTTATGCCTGTTTGGACTTTGCTTTACATTTTTATGGCAGTTGCAGCGGGATTAGTTTGGGACAAAATAAAGGAACAAACCGAAAAGGTAAAAACAGCGCTTCTTTTCTTTTTGATTCAATTAACGCTCAATGCAATTTGGTCGTATTTATTCTTCGGATTAAAAAATCCGCTTTTGGCTTTAATCGAGATTGTTCTTTTATGGCTTATGATTTACGAAACGTATTTGAAATTCTCCAAAATCAATAAAATTTCAGGTTATTTATTAATTCCATATTTAGCTTGGGTTGCGTTTGCAACGGTTTTAAATGCTAGTATTTGGTGGTTGAATAAGTAGAATTTTGTTTGAGGTTTCACGTTTATATAATGATTCAACTTACTCAAGTTTCTTAAATTCTTCATTTTTAGCATACAAAAAATCCATAACAGCTAAAACATTTGGATTTTCGAGAAGCGTTTTGGATTTCGGATCTGAGTCGCAAAAATCAATAAAAAGCTCTTTTTCTTCAGGTTTTATTTTGAGATTTTTTAGAAAAAAATCTGAAGGACAAGCAGCAATAACCAGTTTCTTAAAACGGTCGTCGGCAACTTCAATTGTTTTCTTCTGTTTACCTTTTAAAGGGAATGAAACTCGAAGTGCTTCTCTAATTGAATTATCACTAACTCCTGTATTCCAGAATAAATCTTTGTTATTTTTACTAATTAATACATCTGCAACATCATCAGCACTAATCTTAATTTTATCAAATTCGACCTTATTTATTATAACTTCATTCAATTCTTCAGGTCTCAGAACCATCTTAACGAGGAGATTGTTGTTCTCAATATCTTTGGTGGTGATTTTTAATCTAGTAAATAAATAATCTTTCGAATAGAAAATTAAACTATCCTGCATTTTTACCAAAATCGAGAATTCTCCTAATTCATTTGTTCTTGAACTAGTTTGTGCTGTTTTATTAATGACTTCAACATCTTTCAGAGCTAGATTTTGAGAAAGCACTTTTCCGTGAAGCACTTTTTCGGTCTGAGCAATACTAAATTGATAAGTGAAAAAAGAAATTGTGGTAAGTAATTTTAGTTTCATCAAACTTTAGTTTTTAATTTCGGTTTTCAGCTTTTTAAATTCTTCATTTTTTGCATTCAAAAAATCTGTTATAGAAAGGATATTAGGATTTTCTGAAATTATTTTAGATTGAGAATCAGCATCACAAAACTGTAGAAACAATTCTTTTTCTTCTGGCTTTAGTTTTAAATCTTTGTCAAAAAAATCGGGATTTATAGTGTTTCTAATTAGTTGAACAAATTCTATTTTTTTGATTTTTGGTTTAGGTTTTTCATCTTCTTTTTTTAATAGGTAGTAAATTTGCTTGCCGAGATAGACGAAATCGGGAGCATAGGGGTTGGGCCCAAAATCGTGATAACCTTCTATCTTTAATCCTGGTTTCGGTTTGTGCGAATTTAGTTTAATTTGCAATATTTCTTCCTTACTCAGTTTAATTGAGGTAGTTCTCTTGTCTAAAATAACTACTTCATTCAATTCTTCCGCTTTCGGAATCATATCTATGATAAGATTATTGGTTTCGATTTCCTTTGCGGTAATTTTCAACCGTGCGAATAGATAATCTTTAGAGAAGAATAGTAAGCTGTCTTTTGCTTTTACTAGAATCGAGAATTCTCCACGTTCATTTGTTCTTGTACTAGTTTGCGCTGTTTTGTTTATTACTTCAACTTTATTGAGAGGAGAATTATTAGAAATAACTTTTCCCTGAAGTAGTTTTTCGGTTTGGGAAATAGAAATTTGATAAGTCAAAAAAGAAATTGTGGTAAGTAATTTTACTTTCATCTAGTGGTATTTAGTTGAAAGTAAAATTATTAGAATACTCTTAATGAAAACTTACAGAACATGTAAATTCTTGTTAATGTTGCGATTTGAGTTTTCGAACGAATCTTTCTAACTCTCCATTATTTTTTAAAATAGGGCCGTGTCCAAAACAAAGTATTTTAGGTTTTAAAGCCGCTAATTTTAAAATGGATTTTCTATTCGTTTCTTTATCAGAGGTAAATAACTGAGGCGGTTCGTGTAAGCCGACTTTTGTTGTCAAAAGATTCATATTGATCATCACATCACCCACAATTAAAACACCATCACTTTCTCTAAAAAAGGACAAATGTCCGCTGGAATGTCCTGGAGTTTCAATAACTGTGAATCTGCCAATTTTATCGCCTTCTTTTAATATTTCAGAAACGTGATGCCCTTTTCCTGCCCAGAATTGTGTTTGAAATTTCGAAATAAAATGATTCGGATTTGGGTATTCGAAAACAACATTTCCATTTTCTGCAGCTGTCATTTCCGGTTTACTGCATAAAAGAGGAATATTTAGCGTTTCGCAGATTAGTTTACTGCTTCCCTGATGATCTGCATGTGCGTGAGTCAAGGCGTGTTTGGTTATCGTTTTATCTTTTAGAGCTTTTAGAATTATGTGGGCAGAACTTCGAATTCCGGCATCAATCAAAACATCTTCAATTACATAACAATTAATAGCATTTCTTGGAAATAAAGGAATTTGGTAAACGTCTTTGGCAATATTTTTCATTTTCTTGAATTTTAATATTGACAAAGATTTGAATTTGGTTTCTTAATCTACTTGATAAATGTTAAGAAATACTTTGGCGAATTCTACTCAAAGATTCTGGTGTAATTCCGAGAAAGGAAGCGATATAAATTAAAGGTGTTCGCTGAATTATTTTGGCTGGAGCCGATTCCAGAAAAGTAAGATATTTTTCTTTTGCCGGAATCATTTGCAGTTTTAAAACACGATTTGCCATGCATAGATAATTTTGTTCGGCTAAAATTCTTCCAACGCGTTCCCAATTTGGAATTTCGTGATACAGAAACTGCATTTTTTCGAAAGTGATCGAAAGTACTTCGCAATCTTCTATACATTGAATATTTTCAAAAGAAGGAGATTGATTTATAAAACTGGAATACGAAGCGATAAAACCTTCATCGCAGCTTAAATAAGTTGTGATTTCTTTTCCATCTTTCAGATAATAAACTCGTGCTAAGCCTTCAACAATAAAGAAAATCTTATTGCTGATTTTTCGCATTGACGAAAGATATTCTTTAGCATTAAAACTTTCATATTCAAAACAAGAAGCAATCATTTCGATTTCATTTTCAGAAAACGAAGCGATTGATAGTATTTGTTTTTGTAATTCAGCATTCATGATTTATAATATCTCAATTAATTCTGAAGCATTGTTAATAACCAATTTTGCGCCGCTTGTTTTGAGTTCATCTTCGGTTCTGTAACCCCAGGAAACACCAACAGGGAACATATTAGCATTTACTGCCGTTTGCATATCAATATCTGAGTCGCCTACAAACAGAATTTCTTCAGGTTTTAAATTCCAGTTTTTGCTGATTTCTACAGCCTCAAAGGGATTCGGTTTTTTAAGTTCTTCGATGCTTAAACCAACTGCGGTATCAAAATAATTTGGAAATATTTCAGAGGCTATTTTCTTTGTCAATTCATCAGCTTTGTTGGAGAAAACTGCCATTTTGATGTTTTGCGAAGTCAGATTTTCTAATAGTTCGACAATGCCTTCGTATGGTTTGGTTTTCAAAGTACAGATTTCACGGTACTCATTAATCATGCTTTCAAAACAAATTTCGATCTGCTCGTCGGAATTGTTTGTTGAAGGAAGTGCTTTACTAACAAGATTTCGCAAACCGCTTCCGATAAAATATTGATACGTTTCGTAAGTGTGCGTTGGATAATTTAGACTTTCAAGGACTGTATTCATTGCATCTGAAATATCGTGCAGTGAATCGACTAGTGTTCCGTCTAAATCAAAAATAATTCCTTTAAATTTCATTTTGTATTACATATTTTGAGCTAGAATAAACCCGCTTGTCCAGGCATTCTGAAAATTAAAACCTCCGGTGATAGCGTCAATATTTACAATTTCGCCAGCAAAATAAAGGTTTTCATGAATTTTGCTTTCCATTGTTTTAAAGTTGATTTCCTTTAAATCGATTCCGCCCGCGGTTACAAATTCTTCTTTAAAAGTGCTTTTTCCGTTTACTTTAAATTCGGCTTTTGTAAGCTGTGTGGTTAAATTCTGTAATTGAATTTTAGATAAATCCGCCCATTTGGTTTCAACTTCAATACCCGAAGCTAGAACTAAACTTTCCCACAAACGATTCGGAAAGTCAAAAGGAGATTTTTTTGAAACTGCTTTTTTAGCGTGTTCCTGTTTCAAGTCTTTTAGGATCTTTTCTGCATCTTCAAAATCAAGATCATTCAACCAATTGACAAAAATGGTAAACTGATAATTTTTATCATGTAAAATGCGTGCGCCCCAAGCCGAAAGTTTTAGAATCGCCGGCCCGCTCATTCCCCAATGTGTGATTAACAAAGGTCCTGTTGATTCCAGTTTGGTATCTTTTACGTTTACGGTAACTTGTGCGGCAACGCCTGGTAATTCTTTTATTCTAGAATCTTTTATGTTGAAAGTAAATAGGGAAGGAACTGGGCTTACAACAGCATGTCCGTGTTGTTGTAGCATTTCCCATATTTTTGGATTACTTCCTGTTGCCATGACTAATTTTTCGGCAGCATAATTGTCAGTTTGTGTATCGATTTTCCAATGATTTTCTTTTTTGAAAATAGATTGCACGCTTTGTCCAGTCAATACTTTTATCCCTAGTTTTTCGGTTGCTTTTAGGAAACAGTCAATTATGGTTTGAGATGAATTAGAAACAGGAAACATTCTGCCGTCTTCTTCTATTTTTAATTCTACACCATGTTTTTCGAACCATTCGATTGTATCTCCGGAACAAAATTGATGAAAAGGCCCGCGAAGTTCTTTTTCTCCACGAGGATAAAATTTAACCAATTCGTTTGGTTCAAAACAAGCATGAGTAACGTTGCAGCGTCCACCACCGGAAACGCGGACTTTAGAAAGAACTTCTTTTCCTCTTTCTAAAATGGCAATTTTTAGTTTCGGATTTTTCTCTGCAATATTAATTGCGGTAAAAAAACCTGCAGCGCCTCCGCCGACGATGATTATGTCGAAATTTTTGATCATATTTTTTTTGGTTGCCACGAATTATGCGAATTGGCACTAATTTTTTTTGCCACAGATTACATTGATTTATAGGATTTTTTCTTTTCGCCACGAATTACACAAATTTCGACGAATTATTTTATCATGTTGAAATTTGTGAAAATTTGTGTAATTCGTGGCAAACAAATCTGTGCTAATCCTTCAATCTGGGGCTATTTTTTACTTTTATATTTTGTCTGGATTATCAGAGATAATTCCGTTTACTTTATAATTTTTTACTTTTTGAATGTCTTCTTTGCTGTTTACTGTCCAAGGTAAAACGAGAAAACCTTTTTTTTGTATTTCGCTCACATTTTCTGTATTCAATAACTGAAAATCAGGATTAATAGCTTTTGCTTTTATTTTTTCGGCTAAAGCCAAAGCTTTACTTAAATCTTCTTCTGTTAAAACACCAATCGGGATATTTGGATTTAGGTTTGAAGTTTCCTGCAGCATATTCCAATCAAAACTTGAAATGATGAAATTATTGTAATTCCAGTTTTTTTCTGAAATATATTCTTCAATTAATGCAACAACTTTATTGGGAGTTGCCAAACCTTTTAATTCGATATTGATGAGACATTTTTTATCAACCAGATCAAAAACCTCATTTAAAGTTGGGATTTGGTATTTCCCATCAATTAAAAATGATTTTAACTCAGCTAAAGAAAACGAATTTACTAAACCTTTTCCGTTTGTTGTTCTGTCAATGGTTTCGTCATGAATTACAATAATTTGTTCGTCAGAAGATAAATGAACATCTAACTCAATTCCATCTGAATTTAGGTCTAAGGCTTTTTGGAAAGCTTGTAAAGTATTTTCAGGTTCGTAGGCTTTGGCACCTCGATGTGCAATTTTGAGCATTTTGCAGTGTTTTTTTCTAACCGCAAAGGTCGCAAAGTTTTACGCAATCCCGATAGCTATCGGGAGCAAATATTATAAAAAAAATTAGCCACAGATTATAGGGATTAAACTGATTTTGAAATCTGTGATAAATTATGTCTCTCGCAGATTTAGCAGATTCGGCAGATTCGGCAGATTTTATTAAAATTATCTGCTCAATCTCCTAAATCTGCGAGAGAAAAAAATATTTATTTTAAATCTCTTCTAATAAAGCAATATCAAAATCATTGTCTATAATTACTTTTCCATCAATAACTTCAACATTTTGATTTGAATAAGCGTCTTTTAGTTTTGTTCCGTTTGGGAAGATATCGCCAATAGGAAGTTCTTTTTTGCCTTTTGGTAGATCAACGCCCATAATTACTTTATCTGTAAAAGTACCTTTTGTAAATGTTCTGGAGAAAGTATAAGGATATGGATTAATCAGTTTGTGAACGCCTGCACCAACAGCAGGATGGTTTCGTCTAAACTGTCCTAATTTCTGCCAATGTACAAGTGTTTTCTGCGTTTCAGTATTGTTCTGAATATCATCCCAATTCATATTCGAACGTAAAGTTGCATCGCCCTGCGTTCCTTCAATAATTAAAGACCGTGCCGATTCATCTCCATAATAAACTTGTGACATGCCTGGAGAAAGTAGTAGTTTATTGGCGGTTTCGATGCTTTTTGTTCGGTTCGCATCAAAAGGTTGTCCGTCGTCGTGAGAAGACATGTAATTAAGTACAGAATATCCTTTTAGGTCATTGTTTAAAGCATTCGAATATTTCGAAAATAACCCTTCATAATCGTTTTGTGCCGCGTTCCATTTGAATTCAAAGTTGATCATGCTGTTGAAACCATTTCGGAAATAATTAACTTTTCTATCTCCAAAATCATAATCCTGCCCGCCGCTGATTCCGTAACCGTAAACTTCCGCAATCGTGTAAAACGGATTTTGATCTAAAACTTCTTTTGGATGGTTTTTCTTCCATGTTTCAAAAGCGTAATCACATTCTTTTTTGAAATCTGCCCAAACGTTTTCATCAGTATGTTTTACGGTATCTCCACGATAACCATCAACTCCAAATTCAAGAATATAATCTGTAAGCCATTTTATAATGTAATATTTTGGTGTTTTTGGATAACCAGTTCTTTTAAAAAAATCATTTAATGAAGTAATTTCTTTTTCATAGCGTCCTTCTTTTTTCCATTTTTCGATTAAGAAAGAAGGCAATTCAACTTCTTGTACACTTTCAGTTCTTACATCTGGAAGATTATCAACCAAAGTACACATTGTTGTATTTTCGAACGATTTGTAATCACAGACAACACCAGTTCTAACCCAGTCTGAAGGCCAAACAGGATCTTCTGGAGTTACTGGTCCGGTGTGATTTATTACACCGTCAAGAATTATTCGGATCCCTTTTTCATGTGCTTTTTTGACTAGTTTTGCCAAGTCTTCTTTTGTTCCAAAGTTTGGATCGAGAGCTGTCCAGTCTTTTGCCCAATAGCCATGATAGCCGTAACTAAGGCCAGTTCCTTCATCAACGCCGTCGTGAATTTGTTCTACAATCGGCGTCAGCCAAATGGCATTTATTCCTAGTTTTTCAAAATATCCTGATTCGATTTTTTTGGTAATTCCGATGATGTCGCCGCCTTCAAATCCGCGGAGTTTTCCGGGAGTTTTGGTTCGGTTAAAATTGACATCGTTTGAAGTATCTCCGTTGTAAAAACGATCTGTAAGTAAAAAATAAACATTTGCTCCTTCCCAAACGAAAGGTGTTTTTGAAGTATTATTCATTGTAACTGATTTTGAGCCAGAACAACTCATTGTTAAGTATACTAAAGATAAAAAAAGGAAAGTGTATTTTTTCATTATTTTAGAATATTTTAGGATGGATTGTGTTGAAAAAAATAGCCACAGATTAAAGGATTTAAAAAGATTTTTTTTCGTTTGCCACGAATTGCACTAATTTCCACGAATTAATTTATCATTTTAAATTTGTGAAAATTAGTGCAATTCGCGGCGAATAAATCTGTGTTAATCGAATAAATCTGTGGCAAAAAATATTGCAAATCTTGCGCTTGTTCTTGTGAACTTTACGGTTAAGTCTTATTCCAATTCTAAAACCAAAGCAGATTTTGGGTCTAAAGTAATTTCAGAAGCTAAATCGAATGTTTTTCCTGAAATAACATCTTTACCAGATTTGTAGTTTTTGATGCTTTCTTTAAAGCGGTTTGTTTTTACAACTTGCTCTTTTGCATTGTTATTGAAAACTATCATTACGGTTTTAGTATCTGTATATCTAAAATAAACGTACGTATTATTCTCCGGAATATAATGCGTCATTTTTCCGAAATGAACTGCTTCGTTTGTTTTTCTCCAGTTGAATAATTTTGAACTGAAATCAAAATAAGCAGCTTGTTCTGCAGTTCTTCCTTCTTTTGTGAAAGCATTGTTTTTGTCGCCAGCCCATCCGCCTGGGAAATCCTGACGAATATCGGCATCTCCGCCTTTACCTTTATCACCGCCCATTCCGATTTCTGAACCATAATAGATTTGCGGAATTCCGCGAACTGTTGCCAATAAAGTTATCGCCAGTTTGTATTTTGGTAAATCATATTTAAAGTTATGATTTAAACGGTCTGTGTCATGATTTTCGGCAAAAACTAAAAGATTATTGGTGTTTGGATATAAAAAGTCCATTGCAAAATTGTTGTAGAATTTAATCAATCCGCTGTCCCAGTTTGGTGTGTCTTCATTGAAAGCAGAAGCAATCTGACTTTGAAGCGTAAAGTCCATTACACTTGGAAGATTTGAATTATAGTTTTCAATAGCACCAATTTTACTGTCTTTCTGCCAAAAAGCTAAATTCGCTTGATTGTGCATCCAGATTTCGCCCACAATATTAAAATTCGGGTATTCATTTGTAATTGATTTTGCCCATTCTGCCATGGCAGTTTTATCCGAATAATTATAGGTATCCACTCTAAATCCGTCAAGATTTGCAAATTCAATCCACCAAATTGCATTTTGAGTTAAGTATTTTGCAACAAGAGGATTTCTTAAATTCAAATCTGGCATTGAGGGTACAAACCATCCATCAACACAAACTTCCTGATCGATTTTTGAAGCGTGAATATCTGTAATTACTTCGCGTCTATGATGCGTTTGTGTGAAAGTTTCGAATTGATTAAACCATGTTTTGGTCGGAATATCTTTCATCATCCAGTGCGTAATTCCCCAATGATTGGTCACATAATCCATAACCAGTTTCATGTTCTTTTTGTGCATTTCTGCAGAAAGACGAGCGTAATCGTCGTTTGTTCCGTAACGCGGATCGATTTTATAAACATCAGATTGCCCGTAAGTATGATACGAATGTTGTTTGTCGTTGTCTTCGCATAGAGGCGTGCTCCAAATTGTAGTGGCACCAAGGGACGAAATGTAATCTAAGTTTTTGATAATTCCTTCGATATCTCCTCCGTGACGTCCGCTTGGATCTTGACGGTTTCCTTTTTCAGTTAGTGAAGTGTTGCTGTCGTTTTTAGGATTTCCGTTTGCAAAACGATCAGGCATGATTAAATAAATCAAATCCGATGCATCGTAACTTTTTCTTTCTGCTGAATTGGCTCTTCTTTCTTTAAGCGCATATTTCTGAGTAAAAGCGACTTTATTATTGTTTTTGAAAGAGAAAACCAATTCAGATGCTTTGATATTTTGCGTATCAATTGTTACGAAAAGGTAATTTGGATTTTCTGTTTTCTCAACGTTTTTAATCACAACATTATTAGAAACAGAAGCTTCGTATTGTGCAATATTTTTTCCGTAGAACATAATTTGAAGCTCTGCGTTTTTCATTCCAGCGTACCAAAACGGAGGTTCTACTTTTTGGATTTGCGCTTTCGCGGAAGCGGAAAACAACAAAACCATTAAAAGTAATTTATAGATTAGTGATGTTTTTTGGTTTTTCATAGTCATAATAATTATTCTAATTGTCAGTCCAAGCGAAGTCGAGAACCTATGTGGCATCTCGACTTCGCTCGATGTGACAAAAAGTTGTTGATTAAAAAAAAGACAAGTAATCTTGGGGGAGAGTTACTTGCCTTTTAAAGAATTATTTGGTTTCTATAATGCTTATTGCATAACCTCCGCCTGGAGCAGAAAGCTGCGATAATTTTGATTTGCTTGTTACAGCAATTTTCTTGATTGTATAAGCTTGCGGATTTGTTTTGTAATGCGCATCTTTTGCATCAGCATAAATAGTTGCTGTGTATTTTTTTCCTTTTTCAAGGAAACTGAAATCGATGTTTGACGTGCGTGGAGTTTCGCCATTTACATTTCCAACGAACCAGTTGTTTGTTCCTTTTGCTTTACGGGCAACTGTGATGAAATCTCCTGGCTCAGCTTCAATATATTTACTTTCTGACCAGTCTACCGCCACATCTTTAATGAATTGGAATGCATCTGGAAAACGGTTATAGTTTTCCGGAGTATCAGCAGCCATTTGTAACGGACTGTACATAGTAACGTATAATGCTAATTGGTTTGCGATTGTGCTGTTTACATGCGATTTGTTATCAGGATTCATTTTGCTGATATCCATTTCAAAGATTCCCGGAGTATAATCCATTGGACCTCCAATTAAACGTGTAAATGGTAAAACGGTAACGTGATTTGGTTTAGAACCTCCAAAAGCTTGGTATTCTGTTCCTCTTGCTGCTTCGTTTCCAATTAAGTTTGGATACGTTCTCGCAATTCCTGTTGGACGAACTGCTTCGTGAGCGTTCACCATAATTTTATAATCAGCTGCTTTTTCGATAGCGTATTGATAATGGTTTACAATCCATTGGTTGTAGTGGTTTTCACCTCTAGGTAAAATATCACCTACGTAACCGCTTTTTACAGCATCATATCCGTTATCGTTCATGAATTTGTAAGCTGCATCCATGTGGCGCTCGTAGTTACGAACTGAACCTGATGTTTCATGGTGCATAATGATTTTTACTCCTTTAGACTTTGCGTAAGCATGCAGCCCTTTTACATCAAAATCTGGATAAGGTGTTACGAAATCAAAAACATAATCTTTTGAATGTCCAAACCAGTCTTCCCAGCCTTCGTTCCAACCTTCAACTAAAACGGCGTCGAAACCATTTGCAGCAGCAAAGTCAATGTATTTTTTTACGTTCGCATTGTTTGCTCCGTGCGTTCCGTTTGGTTTTGCTTTTGAGAAATCAGAAACTCCCAATTGAACTGTAGGGAAATCGTTTGTATATGACCAAGAGCTTTTTCCTGTAATCATTTCCCACCAAACACCAATATATTTTACTGGTTTAATCCAAGAAGTATTCTCAATTTTTGATGGATCGTTTAAGTTATAAGTCATTTTTGAAGCTAAGATTTCTCTAGCATCATCGCTCACCATAATAGTTCTCCAAGGCGAGTGACTTGGCGCCTGCATATAACCTTTGTCTCCTTTTGCATCTGGTGTTAACCAAGAAGTAAAAGTCAAGTTTTTATCATCTAAATTCAAGTGCATACAAGAATAGTTGATCAAAGCCGCTTCGTGCAAGTTGATGTAGATTCCGTCGTTTGTTTTTAACATCAAAGAAGTTTGAACTCCTGTTGGAGAAAAGTTCTTTTGCGAAACATTTGCTGTATAAGCTTTTTGAGATAAACCTCTAATTTCAGATAATTTCGATTTTGTGTAATCGTATTCCTGAGTATCATAATCTCCTGGAATCCAGAAAGCAGTATGATCTCCGGTCATTGCAAATTGAGATCTTTCTTCTTTAATTACAAAATAAGTTAGATTCTTTTGCGCTGGGAATTCATATCTGAATCCTAAACCGTCTTCAAATAAACGGAAACGAATTACGATTTGTCTGTCTGTTCCTTTTTGATTTAAAGTAACAGCCAGTTCATTATAATGATTTCTGATGTGATCTACTTCTCCCCAAACTGGTTTCCAAGTTTCATCAAAAGTTGAAGTTTTAGTATCAACAACTGTAAAGTCATTCAATAAAGATTTTTTATCATCTTTAAGTTCAAGACCTAATTTGCTGGTTTTTACAACTTCTTTGTTTTTGTATTTTAAATTGTACGTTGGAGTTCCGTCGTTTTGAAGAGAAAATTCCATTACGAACTTGCCTTCGGGTGATTTTAATTGTTGTGCTTCTGCAATTGAGCTAAAAGCAAACAAGATTAAACTTGCGAAAAATAAGTTTTTCATGTTTTTTAGATTTTAGAGTATTGTAATTTAATTAATTTGTACAAATTTATTTGCAGTTATAGGATTTCCGTTAACTACAATTGTTAAATCTTGATCGCCATCTACAGTAAAAGTGGTTTTATCGTGATTTACAGCTACTTTTAGAACTTGATTTCTAAAGTTAATTTTAAAAGAGTAGCCTTTCCATTCTTTTGGAATTTTTGGAGAGAAATGCAATTGATTATTTTTCACTCTCATTCCGCCAAAACCTTCCACAATACTCATCCAAGTTCCTGCCATTGACGTGATGTGACAACCTTCCTCAACTTCTTTGTTGTAATCATCAAGATCTAAACGAGATGTTCTTAAATAAAATGTATATGCCATATCCATTTTGTCTAAAACAGCAGCTTGAATTGAATGTACACAAGGCGAAAGAGAACTTTCGTGAACGGTAAATGATTCATAGAAATCAAAGTTTCGTTCTAATTCTTCTCGTGAAAAATGATCTTCGAAGAAATAGAAACATTGTAAAACGTCGGCCTGTTTAATGTATGGCGAACGTAAAACGCGATCCCAAGACCATTTTTGGTTAATTGGACGTTGTGATTTATCTAAATCTTTTACAGGAACTAAATCTTTGTCTAAGAAACCGTCTTGCTGTAAATAAACGCCAAGTTCTTCCGAAATTGGAAAATACATATCATCGGCAACTTTTTTCCATTTTTTAATTTCTTCTGAAGAAAGATTCACTTTTTCAAGAACGCGTTTGTGATCTGCAGGATATTCTGAAGCCACTTTTTCAATTTGTTCTGCAGCAAAATCAATACACCATTTTGCAATATAATTGGTGTAGAAATTATTGTTGATGTTGTTTTCGTATTCGTTTGGTCCTGTAACTCCCAATATTACATATTGATTTTTATCTTTTGAAAAAGAAGCTCTTTGGTGCCAGAAACGCGCAATTCCAATTAAAACTTCTAATCCTTTTTCTGGAATATAAGAGTAATCGCCAGTGTAACGGTAATAGTTGTAAATCGCAAAAGCAATCGCTCCATTTCGGTGGATTTCTTCGTGTGTGATTTCCCATTCATTGTGACATTCTTCGCCATTCATGGTAACCATTGGGTACAATGCAGCGCCGTTTTTGAAGCCTAAATTGTCTGTAGCATTTTCAATCGCTTTATCCAATTGATTGAAACGGTAAGTCAATAAGTTTCTCGCAACTTGCTGATCTTTTGTCGCCATGTAAAACGGAATACAATAAGCCTCAGTATCCCAATAAGTTGATCCACCGTATTTTTCTCCAGTGAAACCTTTTGGTCCAATGTTTAATCGGCTGTCTTTTCCTGAATAGGTTTGGTTTAATTGAAAGATATTGAAACGGATTCCCTGCTGTGCTTTTACATCGCCTTCGATTGTAATATCTGACATTTCCCAAATTTTAGCCCAAGCTTCAATTTGATTTTGAAGCAAAGCATCATATCCTGAATTTATAGCTGATTTTATTACTTTTTCGGCTGCTGCCAAAGTATTTTCATGGTTTAGAGAAACGGTATATCCACCAATTTTTTGGATTGATGAGGTTTGTCCTTTTGCAATAATTGTTCCGTAAGTGTACTGAACTTTATCTGCCGTTGAATCGATTGTAGATGGCGAAACATTGATGTTTTCTCCGTTTGCCAAAATCGTATTGTGCATGAAAGTCGTAACTTTAAAATGCGTTTTGAACGTTTGTGCGGTTACAAAAGCTTCGTTTGTACCTTTTTTAACTTCAAGCGGTTCCCAGAATTTTTCTTCCCAGTTGGCATCTTCATTGGTTACACCAGCATCAACGTAAGGTTTATAAACGATTTTTGCATCTTTATTTAAAGGTGTAATATCATATTTGATAACTCCTGCTTCGTCTAAATCTAAGGAAAGGAAACGACGAACGTTTACTGCGATTTCAGTCCCGTTTTTTAGAACTGCTTCAAAAGAACGATTGTACCAACCTTCTTTCATATTCAATTCTCTGCGGAAGTTTCTAACTTCGGTACATGTGTTTAAATCAAGATTTTCTTCGTTGATTTCAATGTCAATTCCTATCCAGTTTGGAGCGTTTAATACTTTGGCAAAATATTTCGGATATCCGTTTTTCCACCAGCCTACTTTTGTTTTGTCTGGATAATAAATCCCGGCAATGTAACTTCCTTGAAAAGTTTCTGCTGAATATGTTTCTTCAAAATTGGCGCGTTGTCCCATAGCACCATTTCCGATACTAAAGAGACTTTCAGACGATTTGACTCTTTCGGCATCAAATCCTTCTTCTATAATTGACCAATTATCTGGTTTTATATAATCTTGGTTCATTTGTTTTTAATTTGATAATTCAGTTAATTAGAAAATGAGATAATTACGCGATTTCGGAAATTATCTAATTGACACATTTTCTAATTGATTAATTTTTCTATAAAGCTTGTTTCGATTTGGGTAAAATCTTTAAAAATGAAATCAGCTTCATGCAAAATTGTTTCCTCACCAATTCCCACGCTTACCATTTCGCCTATGTTTGCTGCCTGAATTCCAGCAACAGAATCTTCAAATACGATTGAGTCTTTTGGATTAATGTTTAATAATTGAGCCGCTTTTAAGAATACTTCAGGATCTGGTTTTGCATTGGTAACGTCATTTCCGTCAACAATAACATCGAAGTAAGACAGGATTCCTGTTTTTTCTAAAATTGGTCTTGCATTTTTACTGGCAGAGCCCAATGCAATTCCTTGGTTTTTATCTTTTAATAGTTTTAGAATTTTTAAAACTCCTGGAAGAATCTCACTTTCATCCATGTCTACTAAATAAGAAAGATAATCTTCATTTTTTTGAATCAGCCATTTGTCTTTGTCTTCCTGTGAAGCCTGAACATTTCCTAATCCAAGTATAATATCTAACGAACGAACACGGCTCACGCCTTTAAGAAGTTCGTTGTCTTCATGTGTAAAATTTATATTTAACGATTTGGCAATTTTCTGCCATGCCAAAAAGTGGTATTTAGCGGTATCAACGATTACTCCGTCAAGATCGAATATGAAGGCTTTTTTGTTCATTTTAAAGGAAATTCTTCTTTATGATTTTAAATAGTGTCGTCTACATCTTTTACTTTGTAGACTAAAAGAGCGGCAATTAAAAAACTTACTCCGCTGGTAATTAAGGCATAAATGGCATCGCCATTGTAAAGATATTTTACAATTGGACCACCAATTAATGCGTTTACAATTTGTGGGATAACAACAAAAAAGTTGAAGATTCCCATGTAAACTCCCATCTTTTTTGGAGCAATAGATCCTGCAAGAATTGCATAAGGCATTGCTAGAATACTCGCCCATGCAACTCCAATTAAAATCATTGGCAATACAACCCAGTCTTCATTTGGCATAAAATAAATAGAGATTAAACCTATTCCTCCAATGATTAATGATACAGCGTGAGTTGATTTTCGCCCGATTTTTTTTGCGATGTACGGTAAGAAAAACAAAGCGACAAGAGCAGAAACTAAGTTGTAAACGCCAAATAGAATTCCGACCCAATCGCCAGCATCTTGATATTGTTGGCTTGAAGTGTCAGTTAATGGTAATCCGTAAATATGATGAGCGATTGCCGGAGTTGTAAAAACCCACATTCCGAATAATCCAAACCAAGAAAAAAACTGTACCCAGCTCAGCTGACGCATTGTAGTTGGCATTTTTGCGAAGTCAGTAAAAATATCTGTAAGTTTTGATTTTTCTTCAGAATCAGAAGTTACGTCATTTTGAGGATCTTCAAATTTGGATAATTCTTCGGGCGAATATTCTTTTGTTGTGAATAAGGTTACTAAGATTGAACCAATTAAAACTGCGGCACCAATAATAAATGACAAAGTAAGGTTTAATGGAACGCTTCCTGGGACTGTACTGTTTGGTATATGAAACCATTTTGTTAAAACATAAGGCAGTGCGGAACCAATTACGGCTCCAAAACCGATCAATGAAGTTTGAATACTAAATCCTGCTGTGCGCTGATCTGTTCTTAAATTATCACCAACAAGTGCGCGAAATGGCTCCATAGCAATGTTGAAAGAGGCATCCATAATCATTAACATTCCGGCTCCAACCCATAAAGCGGGTAAAACGGAAATAAAAATATTGGCCTGCGGCATTAAAATTAATCCTACCGAAGCTAAAATTGCACCTACTAAAAAGAAAGGTTTTCGTCTGCCGAATTTTCCCCAAGTTTTGTCGCTGTAGTGACCAATAACAGGCTGTACTATTAATCCCATAAGAGGAGCAATAATCCAGAACCATGATAATTCATGTACATCGGCACCAAAAATTTGAAGAATTCTGCTGGCATTTGCATTTTGAAGTGCAAATCCCATTTGTATTCCTAAGAAACCGAAACTCATGTTCCAAATTTCCCAGAAACTTAATTTACGCTTTTCCATTATCGTAATTAAAGAATTAATTAGACGATAAGCGCTTTGCTTATCAAAACTTACTGTTTTTTTCGAAGTAAAAGTAAAAGCTTTGAGCAGGCGTAAAAGTATTAATTATTTTTTTAAATATGCTAACAAAAAAGCCATAAATATTTTTTATGGCTTTAGAAAGGGTTGATTTTAAGAATTTTAGTCAGTAGATTCTCGTTCTATTAAATGTGTTTCGATAACTTCAGTAGTGTAATTTTCATTTTCTTCGTCGTCATCATCGTGTTCGGCTTCGAGTCTTTCGATCAGCATTTTAGCTGCTTTATTTCCCATTTTTTCGCCGCTTTGACTTACTGTTGTAATACTTGGAGTGGAGTATTTTGAAATGATTCCGTCTGTAAAAGCGATTACCGCTAAATCTTCAGGGATTTTTAATCCCATTTTAGAAGCGGTTTTAATAATAGTTACGGCAAAAAGTTCGTTTACCGCAAAAACAGCATCAAAAGCTCTGTCGTGCAAAAGCTGGCTGATGGTAATTTCGCACGTATCTACATCTTCAATTTTAATAATTAAATCTTCATTGAAAGGAATTCCGTTATCTCGAAGCGCTTTTTCGTAACCGTCGGTTCTTAGTTTTCCAACACTTACATAATCGACTGTAGTAACTAATGCAATCTTTTTTCTTCCGTTATCAATTAAACTTTGAACGGCTTCATATGCAGCAGCTTTATCATCAATAATAACTTTATCGCATAAAATATCGTTAGTAACACGGTCAAACATTACCACTGGCATTCCTTGATTGATGACTTCGGTGATGTGATGAAAGTCGCCTTTGAACTGTGTTTCTTTAGACAGCGACATGATAAAACCATCGATACTTCCGTTGGCTAACATTTCCATATTTAAAACTTCTTTATCGAAAGAATCATCAGATAAACAGATCACAACGCTGTAACCATGTTCGTTAGCCACTTGTTCGATTCCGTTAATTACGGTAGAGAAAAAATGATGTACAATTTCCGGAATGATAATACCAATACTTTTGGTTTTTCGATTTTTTAAACTAAGGGCAATATTGTTGGGTTTATAGTTGTAAAACTTTGCAAATGCCTGCACTTTTAAGCGTGTTTCTTCGCCTATTTCAAGACTGTTTCTTAGTGATTTAGAGACAGTTGAAATGGATACGTCGAGTTCCTTTGCAATTTGTTTTAGTGTTATTTTACGTTTCATAGTACTTATTTGAAAAAAATCTAATTGACAATAAAGGTGAATAATATTTTTGGGATTGACAATTTTTGACTTAAAAGATTACAAAAAATAGAAAGTTTTCAACACTACCACGTTTTCGTAAACCAATTAAAAATGCCTCTTGTTGAGCGTGTTAATTAATTCCTAATTTTGAAATTCGAAGTAAAAATAAAAACTTAACTAACAATCAAAAACTCAAACTAATTTAAACAAAAAGTATGAAAACAATTTACAAAAAGTTGTTATTTTTATTCCTATTGTTGCCATTTACGGTGCTAGCTCAAAGCACTTTAAGTGGGACTGTTGTCGATAAAGCAACAGGTCAGCCAATACCAGGAGTAAACGTAAATGTACAAGGTGCTCCGAATGGTGCATCGACAGGATTTGATGGTAATTACCAATTACCTAATGTTAAAAGCGGAAGCAAAATTTCTGTTTCTTTCATTGGATACAAAACTCAAATTCTTGATTATAATGGACAAAAAACATTAAATGTTTCTTTAGAAGAAGATACTAATCAGCTTAAAGAAGTTGTAGTACAAGTAGGTTACGGTACTGTTAAGAAAAAAGACGCAACAGGATCTGTTTCTCAAATTTCGGCTAAAGAATTCAATAAAGGAATTAACGTTACTCCAGAGAGTTTAATCAGCGGTCGTATTGCTGGTGTAAATGTTATTACAGGAGGTGCTCCAGGGGCTAAAGCGGATATTAGAATTCGTGGAGGATCTTCGTTAAGTGCATCAAATGAGCCATTAATTGTAGTTGATGGACTTCCTATGAGTAATGCGGTTCCAAGCGGATCAACTAGTATTTTGTCTACAATTGATCCTAATGATATCGAATCTTTTACAATATTGAAAGATGCTTCTGCAGCTGCAATTTACGGTTCTAGAGCTGCAAATGGTGTAATTGTAATTACTACTAAAAAAGGAACAAAAGGCGGTGTAAAAGTTAACTTTAATTCTCAAGTAGGTATTAATACTGTTGCTAATACAGTAGATGTTTTAAGCGGAGATCAATATCGTGCTTTAGTAAATGAAAAAGGAACTGCTGCTCAAAAGGCTTTATTGGGTACAGCAAATACTGATTGGCAAGATGAGATTTTCCGTACTGCTTTAACAACAAACAATAATATCTCTGTAAGCGGTTCATTGTTTAATAAATTGCCAGTACGTTTATCTGTTGGAAATGTAGATACTCCTGGAATCTTAAGAAACACTTCTTTTGAAAGAACAACGACATCGTTATCGTTAAATCCAGTTTTATTTGATAATCATTTAAAAATTGACATTACAGGAAATTTAGCTTTTGGAAAAAATCAATTTCAAGATGAAGGACCAGTAATCAGCAGTGCTATTATATTTGATCCAACTCAGTCGGTTTACCAAGCAGGTTCTCGTTACGGAGGTTATTTTGAATGGTTGGAAGCAAATGGAAATGTACCATTGTTACCAGCAAGAAACCCTGTTGCAAGATTGAATCAAGATGAGCGTAGAGCAACTTCTACTAGAAAATGGGGTAATATTAGATTAGATTATAAATTTCATTTCTTCGAAGATTTAAGAATTGTTGCTGAAGCAGGTATCGATAAATTTGATAGTAATGGTTATACAAGAGTGAGTACTGAAAGTATTACAGGATATCAACCGACAACATTTGATAAAGGAAACTGGACTAATTTAGGAGGATATACAGGTTATACAGACAGCCGTCAAAATAAAAACTTAAATACTTATTTTAACTATACTAAAGATTTAGGTAAATTTAAAATTGATGCTACTGCTGGGTATAACTACCAATTGTTTCAACGTGAGGGGTATAACTCTGGCGATGTCATGAGACCAAATCCGCCTTCAGATGTTACTACGGATCCAGATGTTAACTTACAATCGTATTTCGGACGTTTGAATTTAGGATACGACAGCAGATACTTGTTGACAGTAAATTATAGAAGAGATGGAACTTCGCGTTTCTCTAAGGAAAACAGATGGGGTAATTTTGCCGGAGGTGCTTTTGCATGGAATGTAGCTGAAGAAGATTTCTTAAAGGACAACGGGACTTTGTCAAGTTTAAAATTAAGAGTTGGATACGGAACTACAGGACAGCAAGATATTCCGCCTGCATACGACTATTTACGTCGTGTAACTTTAGGAACGCTTAATACTCAATATGTTTTTAACGGTGTTATTTCTAAAGCGGCAAGACCAGAAGGATATAATGAAGATATAAAATGGGAAGATTTAGCCGAGATGAATCTTGGAATAGATTTTGGATTTCTTAATGAAAGAATAACAGGGTCTGTTAATTATTTTGATAAAAAATCGAGTGATTTATTAGCAAATATTCCTGTGCCGGATGGTGCAAACATCAGAAATCAAGGTTACAGCAATATTGGTAGTGTAAGAACAAAAGGGGTGGAGTTCAGCCTTCAGTCTGACATTATTAAAAATGACAAACTAACTTGGAATGTTGCTGTTAATGCCACTTATATTGATCAAAAAATCTCTGATTTAGGAACTACTGTTCCAGGATTTCAAGGATACTTAACAGGAGATAATATTGCTGGGGGAACAGGAAACCAAGTGTTGATTCATTCTGAAGGGTTTGCACCAAATTCATTCTTTGTATTTGAACAATTATACGATGCAAACAAACGTCCTATTCAAGGTGCGTATGCTGACAGAAATGGCGACGGTGCTATTACTGATGCGGATCGTTATATCTATCATAAGCCAACTGCAGATTATACTTTTGGATTATTTTCTACTTTGAATTACAAAAACTTCGATTTCACAATGAACTGGAGAGCTAGTTTAGGAAATTACATTTTTGATAACGTAAGTTCTGACAAAGGATATTTACAAGCAGGTTTAAGAAGAGACTCTGATTTGGCTAACATTACTACAGATTATTTTAATACTGGATTTACTACTGAAAGTAACTCTAATGGAACACAGCGTAACTATTCAAATTACTTCGTAAAAGACGCTTCTTTTATTAAGTTGGATAACATCGTATTTGGGTACACTATTAATAAGAAAGTATTAAAAGCGGCAACGTTGAGATTTACTGCTGGAGTTCAAAATGTTTTTGTTCTTACGAAATACAATGGTTTAGATCCTGAGAAATTCAACGGAATTGACAATAACGTTTATCCAAGAGCTAGAACATTCTTGTTTGGAGTAAATGCGAATTTCTAATAGTACATTGAAAATTAAAATTTAAAAAATAAATAAAATGAAAATATCATTTAAATATATATCTTATTTTCTCCTATTCATTTTAGGATTAAATATGACACTTACTTCGTGTACGAGCGATTTAGATGTGAAGCCGACAGATGATGATGAGTTTCTTTCTGATGACTTTTTCAAAGATCCGGGATCTTACAAACAAGTATTGGCAAAACTATATGCTGGTTTGTATGTAGGAGGGAATGATGGTGATACTGATCCTAACAGCCCATCTGGTGATATTGCAGGTATTGGTGGTGACTTTAGCAGTTACTTGCGATTGTTATTTGTTACACAGGAGTTTCCAACAGATGAAGCTATTATAGCTTGGTCAGATGATGGTTTGCCTGCAATAAATGGACAAAAATGGAGTCCGAGCAACCAGTTCTTGTACGGAGTTTTCTCAAGAGCATTTTATGAAATTAGTGTTGCTAATGAGTTTTTGAGACAAACAACAGATGAAAAACTAACGGAACGTGGTATTGATACTGCTACAAAAGCCGAAATTGTGAAATTTAGAGCAGAAGTTCGTTTCTTAAGAGCATTTTCATACGTTAATTTAATGGATTTGTTTGGTAATGTGCCAATTACTACAGAAAAAGATCCAGTTGGTTTCTTTTATCCAGAACAAAAAACAAGAGCAGAAGTTTTTGCTTTTGTAGAGTCAGAATTAAAAGATATCGACAATACTTTAGCGCCTTCTAAGGCTAATGAATATGGAAGAGTTGATAAAACAGCAGCTAAATTTTTATTAGCGCAGATTTATTTAAATTCTAAAGTTTACACAGGAACTGAAAGATATAATGATGCTGCTACAGTGTGTAATGATATTATAACAGGTTCTGCATACACTTTTGCAGATGTGCCTTATCGTTATTTATTCTCTGCTGATAATAATAGAAATGGAGCACAAAGTGAATTTATTTTTCCAATTGTTGGAGATGGTAATGCAATTAGAGCAATAGGTGGTGGTATGAGTTTTATTATTCATGCGTCTATTGGAGGAAGTATGGTATCAGCAAATCAAGGTATGGATGGAGGCTGGTCTGGAACAAGAGCAAGGCCAGAATTTGTTAAATTGTTTCCTGATGCAACAGCAACTGCTGATCAAAGAGGTACTTTTTACACTAACGGGCAAACTCTAGATATTGCTGATTATGGAGTATTTACTAATGGGTATGCAGTTACAAAATTTGTCAATGTTAATTCTGATGGTACTGCTGCGCAAAGAAATGATATGCCAGATACAGATTTTCCAATGTACAGATTGTCAGATGTTTATTTGATGTATGCTGAGGCAACACTTAGAGGAGCATCATCAGGGGATATTACAAAAGCTTTAGGATATGTAAATAAAATTAGACTTAGAGCTAAAGCGGGTGTTATTACAGCTTCTGACTTAACTCTGGACTTTCTTCTAGATGAAAGAGGAAGAGAATTGTTTTGGGAATGTCACAGAAGAACAGATTTAATTCGTTTTGGAAAATTTACAGGAGGAGCTAAAATCTGGCAATGGAAAGGCGGTGTTAAAAATGGAAGCGGAACGGAAGAGTTCAGAAATTTAATGCCTATCCCTTCAAAAACTATTCAGGCAAACCCAACTTTAAAACAAAATCCAGGATACTAACTAACCATATAAAAAAAATAATAAAATGAAAAACATATATAAAATTTTAATCGCATTCATTGGTGTTTTAGCAGTGTCATGTAATGCTGATGATGTAGAAGAGAGACCAGTAATTGAGCCAGTTACAGCTCCAGTTTTATTAAGCCCTCAGAACGATTTTAATATTGTTCTTACAAAGGAAAAAGAAAAAGAGGTTGCAACAACTGTAATATGGAACGATGCTAAGTACGATGGTACAGCAACAGTTGTAAATTATACAATTGAAATTGCAAAAGCAGGAACTAAATTTGCAGCTCCTATAGCAGTGACTACAACTACAGCTCGTTTTAAAGCTTTAACAGTGGCCGAATTGAACTCAGCTTTAGTTAACGGAGGTTTTGTTGAGAAAGAGGAAAACAGTGTTGATATTCGTATTAAATCTACTGTTGGTACAGGTGCAGAAGCGCAATACTCTAATTTCTATACTATTAAAGCGACTCCATATCACGTGCCATTGGCAACTTCTCATTGGTTAGTTGGAGCAGCTACTCCAGGTGGATGGTCATGGGATGGTGATGCTGAAACAGAATTCCCATTAGTAGTTGGAAAAACAAATGTTTACCAAGTAAAAGTTGTTCTTAAAAGCGGAGAAGCATTTAGAGAGTTTTTATCAAATGACTTTACAAGTGGTGGTAACTGGGGTGCTAGTAATAGCCATAACTACACTTATTATTCAGGATTAGGTTATACTATAGATTCAGAATTAGTAAATGCTGCCGATGGTGATAGTAACTTTAAATACACTGGACCAACTGGACTAAGAACTTTGACAATTGACAATGGTGCAAAAACTATAACAGTAGATTAGTTCTAGCATGAATAATTAAAGGGCTATCTGTATAAGGTAGCCCTTTTTTAATCTAACTAACCATTAACCGCAAATATGAAAAAAACTTTACTATTAATTTTTCTATTGTTATCTACGGCAATTTTTGCACAGGTGCAAACTATAACCTATTCTATAAATCCGCCGACTTTTGAAGATACGACCTCTATTACAATTACAATAAATGGAAATAGTATAAACGAATCAGCTTGGTCAGTAACAGGAAATGCACTATATCTTTGGTCATGGTCTTACGATGTAAATGATGTGAATCAACAAGATTCGCCTTCTAATGGATCTTGGACCGCTTCGGCCGAAGCTGGTAAATTTACTTATAATGCAGGAACAGATACTTATACGAAAACATTTACGCCGTCTGCCTATTTTAATAGAAACGGAATAGGAAAATTTGGTTTCCTTGTAAAAGCTAAGGATGGTACAGGATCTAAACAGTCACAAGATATTTTGGTTGAGGTTGGTTCTTTTCAGGTAACATTGACTTCTCCTGTAGAGAACAGCAGTACAGTTATTGCAAACGCAGGAAGTTTAAATATTGCAGCAACAAATACAAATGGAACAGCGAGTTACACCTTAAAATCAAATGGAGTCGTAATAGATTCTAATTCTAGTACATCTAGTTATTCGTTTAACCATACAAACATTATAAGTAATCAAAGTTATGAATTGAGTGTTACTCAGGCATCAACAACGGTAGTTAAAAAATTTACTGCGATTGTTGATCCCAATACCATTTCTGAAACTATGCCTGCAGGTTTGGCAGACGGAATTAATTATAATGCTGATGTTACAAAAGCAATTTTGGTATTAGATGCTCCTTTAAAAGATTTTGTTTACGTTGCAGGAAGTTTTAATAATTGGCAGCCCACATCGGCGTATGCTATGAAAAAAGATCCTGTTTCAGGTAAATTTTGGTTAGAATTGACAGGATTGGTTTCTGGACAAAATAATACGTATCAATATTGGGTTGTTGATAAAACTCCTTTAGCCAATTCACCTTCAATGGTAAAAACGGCTGATCCTTATTCAACTTTAGTATTGTCGCCTTATGATGATTCTTCAATTCCTGCAGCTTCTTATCCAAATATGCCGGTTTATCCAACAGGACAGAGTTTTGAAGTTACTGTGCTTAAAACAGGGCAGACACCATATAATTGGCAGGTTACTAATTTTACAAAACCAGAAAAAGACAAGCTAGTTGTTTACGAAGTATTAGTTCGTGATTTTGACGCTGCTCGAAGCTATCAAAGTTTGATTGATAAGATTGATTATTTTAAAACGCTTAAAATAAATGCAATAGAATTGATGCCGATAATGGAATTTGAAGGCAATGAAAGTTGGGGTTACAATACTTCGTTTCATATGGCTCTAGATAAATTCTATGGTACCTCAGATAAATTAAAAGAACTTATCGATTTATGTCATCAAAACGGAATTGCCGTAATTCTTGATGTAGCTTTAAATCATGCCTTTGGACGCAATCCGATGGTAAGAATGTGGATGAACGATCCTGATGGAGATGGTTTTGGTTCACCAACTGCTGAAAATCCTTATTTTAATACTGTGGCAAAACATAGTTATAGTGTAGGAGAAGATTTTAATCATCAATCTGCAAAAACACAATATTATGTAGAGCGTGTCATTAAGCAATGGATCGAAGAATATAAAATTGATGGTTTCCGTTGGGATTTAACCAAAGGATTTACTCAAGCCTGTACAGCATCAGACCAAACTTGTACTAATAATTATCAGCAGGATAGAGTTGATGTATTAAAGAAATATGCGGATTATTCGTGGAGTTTAGATCCTACTCATTATACTATTTTTGAACATTTAGGATCTGATACAGAGGAAAAAGAATGGGCAAATTATAGAGTAAATGATCCAGTTAGTAAAGGTGTAATGATGTGGGGAAAAATGACAGATCAATACAGTCAATTGGCAATGGGGTATGCATCAAACAGCAATATTTCAAGAATGACAAGTTCAAGCCGTGGTTTTACAGCAAATAGATTAATGGGGTATGCAGAAAGTCATGATGAAGAACGTTTAATGTATAGAAATTTGCAATATGGAGCATCAGGCGGAACTTATGATGTAAAAACGTTAAACACAGCCTTATCAAGAATGTCTGCAACTGGAGCCGTTTCCTTATTGATTCCAGGGCCAAAAATGATTTGGCATTTTGGAGAGTTAGGCTGGGACAGCTCAATTTTTACTTGTAATAATAATACAGTAAATACAGATACAGATGCTGCTTCTGGCGATTGTAAATTAGATACAAAACCACAGCCTCAATGGACAAATAATTGGTTAGGAAATACCAATCGAAATAAAATTTATTACGACTGGTCAAAAATAATAAATCTTAAAATAACGGAGCCTGTATTTTTAGGAACTGCAACAGTTGCAAGTGCTAATTCACTTTCAGTCAACATAAAAATTACAAACAGCGCTTTGGCAGCTACTCAGTTAAAAGACGTATTGATTTTGGCGAATTTTGATGTAACAGCGCAAAATGTACCAACAGGCTTTCAATATACTGGAACATGGTATAATTTAATGGATAACACCACAATAAATGTTTCTGATGTTAATGCTTTAATAAATATTCCCGCTGGAGAATTTAGAATTTATGGAAACAAAGTTGCGAATTTAGCTATAGCCGATTTCGAAAAAGGAGCAACAGTCAATTTATATCCAAATCCAGTTTCGGATTATTTTACATTAAACATATTGGCAGCAAAAGTGCAGGTTTATAATATATCAGGACAATTAGTAAAAAGCTTTAATGCAAGCGGGAAAACAGATTTTCAGTACGAAGTAAGTGATTTAGAGGCAGGATTGTATATTGTAAAAGCAATAGATGAGAATAAAAAAACTCAGGTAATGAAATTTATAAAAAAATAATGTTTAGTTGATTTCTTTTAGTGCGTTTGAACTCAATTAAAAACAGCGGTAAGTTTTGGTTTGGTTAGTAGTGAAAAGGGCTTTTCTAGCAATAGAAGGCCCTTTTTTTATTGCAGATTTTATACCGTCATTTTATTTCTTTCTGTCATTATATTCGCCAATTAAAGCAAAGTAGCCAAATGTACCAAGACCTAAAACAATTAGCGGCGTAAGAATAAAAAGAATAATAATACCAAAGACCAGATCGTCTTGTTTGTCCGAGAGTAATTTGGGTAAGCCAAATTCAAACACGCAGAAATAGGCGGCAGCAATGGAAAGTACAATCCATAAAACACCTAAAATTTGTTTAATCGCATTCATAATAGTGGTTTATTAAAGGTGGTTAGTTTTGTTTTTATTGTCAATATAAATCATTCCAATCACAAAGCATATAGAAGCAATAATAATTGGATACCAAAGTCCATCGAGATAAAAATCACTTTTTCCTGCTGCTTTTGAATGAGTTACAAAATAAGTTGAAATTGCAGGAAGCAAACCTCCAAAAATTCCGTTTCCTACATGGTAAGGAAGAGACATCGAAGTGTATCTAATTTTAGTAGGGAACATTTCAACTAAAAAGGCCGCAATTGGACCGTAAACCATAGTGACAAATAATACCTGAATGAAAACCAGAAAAATCAAAGTCCATTCGTCGCTTGAATTGATATTGATCGAAATACTGCTTTGAGATTCTTTTTTATCGGCAAAATCAGTTTTCTTCTCTACATAAGATGTTCCGTCAGTATATGTTTTAGAGATTGTAGTTATTATATTGTTGTCGGCTGTTGTTTCAGTGTTTTGTGTTGTCTTTTCTGTGATTTCGGTTTTATAACTTACATCAGTAGTGCTGTACATCATTTTGTAAATTGGTCTATAGAATAAAATAGCCAAAAGCATTCCAGTCATCATAATGTACTTTCTTCCAATTTTGTCGCTCAGCCATCCAAAGACAATAAAAAATGGTGTTCCTATTAATAAAGCGATTCCTAGTAATCCATCGACTTGCGATGAATCTATGTTCATAACTGTTTTCATGAAACTCATTGCGTAGAACTGTCCGGTATACCAAACAACACCTTGCCCCATTGTAGCTCCAAATAAAGCCAGCAAAACAAACTTTAAGTTGTATCGATTACCAAAACTTTCTTTTAGCGGATTCGCGCTTGTTGTCCCCTCTTTTTTAGCTTTAGCAAAAACAGGAGATTCGTCCATGTTTTTTCTAATTAAATAAGAAACACCAACCATTGCTATAGAAACCCAAAAAGGAACACGCCATCCCCACGAATCAAAAGCCTCGCTCGAAAGTACATTTTTAGTGGCTAGAATTACCATTAATGAAATGAACAAACCAACAGTTGCAGTTGTTTGAATCCATGAAGTCCAATATCCTTTTTGATTTGCTGGAGCATGTTCCGCAACATAAGTAGCTGCGCCGCCATATTCACCGCCAAGTGCTAATCCTTGCAGTAAACGCAAAATTAAAACTAATAAAGGAGCTAGAAAGCCAATTGTTTCATAACTCGGAATACAGCCTATTAAAAAGGTAGAACCTCCCATTAATAATAAAGTAGCCATGAAGGTGTATTTTCGACCAATAATGTCACCAAGTCTGCCAAAAAACAAAGCCCCAAAAGGACGAACAACAAATCCGGCTGCAAAAGTGGCTAAAGTAGATAAAAATGCTGCAGTAGGATTGTCGCTTGGGAAAAATTTAGTTGAAATTACAACGGCTAAACTTCCAAAAATATAAAAGTCATACCATTCAATCATTGTTCCCATAGAAGAGGCAGAAATAACTTTCCAAATGCCTTTAGTAGAAGATTTACTCATAAAAACGCTCTGTGTTTTTGATAATAAATAAAAATTTAAAATACGATTTTACGAATATATGAGATATTTGTTTATTTAGTCAATACTTTTTTAACAAAAATGGCTTAATTGTTGAGATTCTGTTTTTTAAAACTAAAGAAGATTTAAAGAGGTTTTTAACCGTAAAGAGCGAAAAAACCTTGCGTTCTTTGCAGTTAGGTAAAACAGAAAAGTATAGAAAACAAAAAACCCACTCGGTTGAGTGGGTTTCGTGGTACCTCCAGGGATCGAACCAGGGACACATGGATTTTCAGTCCATTGCTCTACCATCTGAGCTAAGGTACCGTGCTGTGCACATTGCGGGTGCAAAGATAGAATCATTTTTCGTTTATCCAAAACATTTTAAAAAAAAAATCAATTCGTATCTTCGCAGAAACAAAAAGGAAATATGATTTTAACTGTTGATGTTGGAAATACTCGAATTAAAGCAGCTGTTTTTGAGGGAACTGCTGTTTTGGAGAGTTTTGTTTTTGAGAAAAATGAGCTCGAAAAAAAAATTAAAAAAATTTTAGGTAGCTATCAAAAATGCTCAGATTTAGTAGTTGCCTCAGTAGGCAATGTCGAAAAACAATCCTTTTTGATTTTTGAAAAGCAGTTAAAGGTTCATTTTTTTACTCACGAAGATAAATTTCCTTTCTATAATAAATACGTAACACCAAAAACTTTAGGAATAGATAGGATGATTTTGGCAGCAGGAGCAACTTTGCAGTTTCCTAAACAAAATAGATTAGTGGTTGATGCCGGCACTTGCATAACCTACGATTTCATCGACGAAAATGATAATTATTTGGGCGGAGCGATTTCTCCGGGACTTCGCCTGCGTTACGAATCTTTACATAATTATACAGCCAGACTGCCTTTGCTGAGTTTTGAAGAACCAGATCAATATATAGGAAATACCACAATGCAGGCGATTCATTCAGGAGTTGTAAACGGCTTCGTCTATGAGATTGATGGTTTTATCGATGAATATCGCCGAAACTTTTCAAATTTTATAATAATTTTAACGGGAGGAGATGCAGAATTTTTGGCTAAACGATTAAAAAATACCATATTTGCCAATTCAAATTTCCTTTTGGAGAGTTTGAACCAAACATTTCAATATAAAATCAACAATGATTAAAAAAATTATAATAAGCGCTTGTTTGCTTATATCGTTCGTTTCATTCGCTCAACAAGGTACTGCTTCTCCATATTCTTTCTATGGAATTGGTGATACTAGATTTAAAGGAACTCAGGAATTTAGGTCTATGGCAGGAGTTGCAGTTGAACAGGATAGTATTCACTTGAATATTGAAAATCCTGCGAGTTATGCGAGTTTACTGCAAACAACATTTACAGTTGGGGGATCGTTTGGAACTTCTACTCTAAAAACAGATACAGAATCGGCAAAAGCACAAAGAGCCACTTTTGATTATTTGGCGGTTGGAATTCCAATGGGAAAATTTGGAGCTTCATTTGGTTTAGTTCCGTTATCATCAGTTGGATATAAAATTTTAAATGATAATACGGCCACTCCTGGAGCAACAAGTACTCAGCTTAGTGGTAAAGGAGGTGTAAATAAAGCTTATTTTGGTTTAGGGTATAAAATTAGACGAAATTGGAATATTGGTGCTGATATGCAGTACAATTTCGGAACCATTAAAACAACAAGTGTAGAAGCTATATCGGGTGTGCAAAATTCGACTACAGAGTTAAATACTTCTGAATTATCTGGTGTGAATTTTAATATTGGTACTATGTATCAGACAAAGATTTACAAAAAAGTTTCATTGTTTACGAGTTTGAATTACACTTTTGCAAGTACATTAAGATCAAATAATACTAGAGAAATTACGGTAAGCGGTGATCCAGATCCTTATGTTTATAATCCAGATGCAGAAGATTTAAAACTGCCAAACAAGTTAACTATCGGAGCTGGTATTGGTGAGGCTAGAAAATGGTTAGTAGGAACAACAATGGCTTTTCAAGGAAATGGAGAATTTGCAAATTATTACAACGCAAATCCAAAAGTTCGTTACGAAAAATATGCTAAATATGCTGTTGGGGGTTATTTTATTCCAAACTATACTTCATTCACAAGTTACTTGAGCAGAATTACTTACCGTGCCGGATTGAAATATGAAAAATTAGGTTTAATAGTTAATAATGAATCAATAAATGATATTGGGATGACTTTAGGTGCTGGAATTCCAATTCCGGGGTATTTTTCAAATGTAAATATCGGAGTTGAATTTGGTAAAAGAGGAACAACATCAGCAGGATTGGTTCAAGAAAACTATGTTAACTTCAGTGCGAGTTTCTCATTTAATGATAAATGGTTTGTTAAGAGTAAATTTAATTAAGCATAACCGAATGTTTTTTTAAGCTCATTACAATTTACTACATTTGGCAAATGATTTTACCAAAGAAATATATTGTTCCTGTTGTTGTATTTGCTGTCGTAACTCTTTTTTTTGGCTGCGAAAGCAATTTTAAAGAAGTTCAAAAAATTAACTTCTCAGAGTTTGTTCCGGCAAGTGATGCTGACACGGTAAATATTAAGTATACAGACTCAGGACGTATAACAGGAGTTTTGATAAGTTCAAAAATGTTAGATTATTCTAACCTTGATTTCCCGTTTACAGAATTTCCAAAAGGAATAGATGTTACTTTATATGATAAGAAACAAAAGCGTACTTTTATAAAATCAAATTATGCTGTTTCTTATAAATTTACCAGTATAATTGATTTACAGGGGAAAGTGCGAATAACATCTGAGGAAGGTCAGGTTTTAGAAACTGAGCAGCTGTATTTTGATCAGAAAAACGAATGGTTTTATACCGAAAGAAAATTCAAACTTACAGATGCCAAGGGAGTTTCTTACGGGCAGGGAATTGATTTTAGTAAAGATTTTAAAGTGATTAATTCGCAGCGAATAAGCGGCGAAATTGAATCAAATGAATAAATATAATTATGGGTTATTTAAAATATACACAATACGTTTACATCCTTTTTGCCGTTTTTTTTATTTATGACGGTGTGACAAAATTAAACGAAGGAAACGAAAGTTATCCAATGAGTTTGATTATTGCCGGAATGGCGGTGTTTATGTTTTTCTTTAGAAGAAGATTTGTCAAGAAGTTTGACGATCGTAATAAAAAACAATAAAAATGGAAATTAGTATTATAATATTATGTTTAATACTATCAGCCTTTTTCTCTGGAATGGAAATAGCTTTTATTTCCTCAAACAAAATTTATCTTGGAATCGAGAAAAAACAAGATAATTTCTTGTCGCAAATTTTAACTAAACTTACAGAAAATCCATCAAAGTTTATTGCTTCTATGCTTATTGGCAACAATATAGCATTAGTAATTTATGGCTTTTATATGGGAGATTTGATTATTGGCTGTATTGCTGGTTTTGGTTTTCAATTTTCGGCTCTCTCAACAGTTTTGCTTCAAACTTTAATTTCGACTTTTATAGTTCTAATTACTGCTGAGTTTCTTCCAAAAGTTTTTTTTCAAATTTATGCCAATACGCTGATTAAGGTTTTTGCTGTGCCGGCATATCTTTTTTATAGACTGTTTTACTATTTGTCTACCTTTTTTATTTGGATTTCAGACTTTGTTTTAAGAAAGTTTTTTAAAACAGAAGGAGATCAAGTTCAATTGTATTTTAGTAAAGTTGAATTGGGGAATTATATCACTGAACAAATGAGTTCGGTTGAAGATGATGAAGAGGTGGATTCTGAGATTCAGATTTTTCAAAATGCCTTAGAGTTTTCAGGTGTAAAAGCACGTGATATTATGACTCCAAGAACAGAAATAGTCGATATCGATTTGTTTGACAGTATAAAAGATCTTAAAGAGTTATTTATCGAAACAGGATACTCGAAAATTGTTGTAAGTCAAAATTCTCTAGATGATATTGTCGGTTATGTTCATTCATTTGACTTGTTTAAAAAACCAAAAACAATAAAATCAGTTTTGATGACTGTGGAGTATGTTCCAGAAACAATATTGATAAAAGACGCACTCAATATTTTGATAAAAAAACGAAAAAATGTGGCAGTTGTTCTTGATGAATATGGAGGAACTTCAGGCATAATTACTATTGAAGATATTGTTGAGGAGCTTTTTGGAGAAATAGAAGATGAGCATGACTTAGATGAAGAATTGATTGAGCAGGAATTGGGTGAAGGGAAATATTTGTTTTCTACAAGATTAGATGTTGAGTATTTGAACGAAACCTACAAACTTATGATTCCTGAAGAAGATTCGTACGGAACATTAGGCGGATTTATTGTAAATCATACCAAAGAAATTCCTCAAAAAGGTGATGAAATTGTAATCGACAAGTATCATTTTGTGATAGAACAAGCATCAAACAAGAAAATCGAGTTGGTCAAAATGACAATAAAAGAGTGATTTTTTTAGTAATTGAAAAAAATTGTGTAAAATAAAACCCTAGTTGTATTGTTATTAACTAGATAATTGTATTTTCGCAAACTGAATATAAAATTAACGATAATTAAAAATGGCAGTTTTAGCAAAAATTAGACAGCGTTCCGCTTTATTGATAGGAGTTATTGCACTTGCATTATTTGCATTTATAATACAAGATCTATTTACTAGAGGAACATTTGGTCAAAGTTCAAAAGATGTAGGAAGCATCGATGGAAAAGATATTTCATTTGAAGACTTTAGAGTTAAAGTTAGTAATGTTGAAAAAAGTGGTCAAGGAATTACTTCCACTGAAGCTGCAAATAGAGTTTGGGACCAAGAGGTTTCAATCGCATTATTATCAACTCAGTTTGATAAATTAGGATTGAGAGTTGGTGAAAAACACTTACTTGAAGTTTTAAAATCTGATCCAAATATTGGTAAAAACCCAATGTTTTTGAATGCAGCAGGAATGTTTGATGTAGTAAAATTTAAAGACTACTTTAAAGCAAATCCTGAAGCGGCTCAATTTATTTCTGAAAAAGAAAAAGATGCTGAGTTAAATGCAAAATTTCAAATTTACAATACTTTAGTAAAAGCTGGACTTTACACAACTGCTAGTGAAGGAAAGTTGAAATATGAAATGGAAGCAAACAAAGTAAACTTTGCTTATGCTGCTGCTTTATATTCGTCTATAAAAGATAGTGAAGTGAAAATTTCTGATGATGAAATCGTAGCTTACATGAAGAAAAACGAGAAAAAATTCAAAGCTGATGCAACGCGTGAAATTCAGTACGTTTTAGTTGAGGATAAAGCTTCAAAAGAAGACGAAGCTGAAATTAAAGCTAAATTAACAGCTTTATTAAACGGAAGAGTAGAGTATAATGCAAAAACAGGTAAAAACGATACATTGCCAGGTTTCAAAAATGCAACAAACATTGCAGAATTTGTAAACTCAAATTCTGATGTTCCTTACGATTCTACTTATGTTGCTAAAAATAATCTTCCAGCAGTAGATGCTGATAAATTATTCAGCTTACCAGCTGGTTCTATTTATGGTCCTTATGTTTACGGAAGATACTATGCTATTTCTAAATCATTAGGATTTAAAGCTGGTGTTAATGCAAAAGCTAGTCATATTTTAATTGGTTACGAAGGATCTCAAACTCCAAGTCCAAAAGAAAAAAGAACAAAAGAAGAAGCAAAAGCTAAAGCTGAAGAAATTTTAGCTCAAGTTCAAGCTAATCCAGATAGTTTTATGATGCTTGCTTTTACAAGCTCTGATGATTCATCTGCACAACAAGGTGGTGATTTAGGATATTTTGGTCAAGGTCAAATGGTAAAACCATTCAATGATTTTGTATTCAATAACGGAATTGGAAAAGTTGGTTTAGTAGAAACTCAATTTGGTTTCCACATTATCAAAATTACAGATAAACAAGACGGTATTCGTTTAGCTACAATTGCACAAAAAATTGAGCCATCTGAAGTTACTTCTGATAAAGTATTTACATTAGCAACTAAATTTGAAATGGATGCTGCTAATAAAGATTTTGCTGCTACAGCAAAAGAATTAGGTTTAAAAGTTGCGGCGCCGGTTACTGCAAAAGCAATGGATGAAGCATTTGGTCCGTTAGGAAATCAAAGAAACATCATTAGATGGGCATTTGACAAAGAAACAAGTACAGGAGATGTAAAACGTTTTGAAATAGCTAATATTGGTCACGTAATTGCACAATACAAAAGCGAAAACAAATCAGGTTTAGTTTCTGTTACTATGGCTAGACCTTATGTTGAGCCAATCTTGAAAAACAAGAAAAAAGCTGAAATGTTGAAAGCTAAAATGACAGGTTCAAGTATTGAAGCTATCGCTAAAAGTGCTGGTGTAGCTGTACAACAAGCTGCTAATGTTACTTTAGAGAATCCAGTTTTACCTGGTGGAGTTGGACAAGAGCCTAAAGTTGTAGGTAATGCATTTGCTTTAGCTGCTAATAAAATTTCTGCTCCAATCGAAGGAAACACTGGAGTTTATGTAGTAAAAAACATAAGCACAGTTAAAGCTCCGGCTCTTCCAAATCATGCAGAGTATATTGCTAAAGTAAAAGCTCAAAGTGCATCTGATGCAGGAAGAATTTTACCAGCATTAAAAAACAATGCTAAAATCGAAGATAACAGATTACAATTTAACTACTAATATTTAGTAATTAAGCTAAAAATATAAAACCCGAAGTGTTCTACTGAATACTTCGGGTTTTTTTGTTTGCTAGTGTTTTAAATGTGGAAAATGAGAAAGAGAATATAGTTTTGATTTTTATCAATAAAACGTTTTAAAAAGAGAGTAGTCTCTTTAATAAATTAGTGTAATAGAATAAAAGAGAATCTAAAAAAGCGTCACATAGTATTGTATGAATAGCAAATTGATTTAGTTTGCGTTAATAGTCTCTATTCTTGCAGTATCATTTCATCATAAGAAAGAATAGTGTCGTATCCTTTTGATAAAAAATAATCTTTAGGATTTTCTTCAGAAACAGCCATTACAAAATCTCCTCCCCAAGCGCCAAGGCTTTTAACAGTGCCATTAAAATCAGGAAAAGCAACTTCTTTAATAGTTTCAATTTCAAGAATATTACTTAACTGGATTTCGTGTTTTTCTAATGCATATTCAAACTCTTTTATAGTCTTAGCGTTCAAAATTGCCTTAGTGATTTTATTGTTTTCAGCAACGCTTTTGGTTAGATTTTGGTCTTTATGTCTGTTATAAGCGTGTATTGCTGCTTTGCTGTTCTGCTTTTTATTTAGATAAACAAAGAAAATGTTTTTTGTAAAATCAGGTTTAAAAGAAACAGGTTCTACATTGTTGTTTTCTATTTTGTAGAGAATCGGCGTATTATTTTGAGCACAAGCAATATCGTAACCACTTCCTCCAAAACTGTTTTTAAGCAATGTAAAAGCATTAACTTTTGTCCATTGAGCAATGTTGTTGATTAGTGTTGATGATGTCCCTAATCCCCAATTTCTTGGAAAAGTTAGATGCGTTGTAATTTGGTAGCCCTTTGACCGTGCAATGAAATCTGGATTTAACAGATAGGCTTCGTGAAGAATATCAATTAAAGTTGTTCTTACAGTTTCAATTTGTGAATCGGCATTGGTTATGATTTCCGCAAATGTAAAAGTGTCTTCAAACCAAATTTTTTGATCGTAGTCGTAGCTTTTCCATTCAATGGTATTATTCTCTCCATTTTTGACAACTAGATTTTGACCAAATTTTGTTGGCAGTGCAAATGCATCGGCACCATCTAATACTAAATATTCTCCAGAAATGAATAGTTTTCCGTTGCTGTAAAAGGTTGTTGACATACGTTGGTTTTATTATGTAAATTCCAATATTTTAAATTGCTGCAGCTGTTGGCTGTCGCTTGAGTCCAAATTCCAATTTTGGGATTTGGAATTTACTTAAAAGCTTTAAATGTTGGAATTTTTAAATTTGGTTATTTTCTTAAGTTTTCAATAAATTCAACTACAGCACTATGAGAAACGGCAGTTTTCTTGAAATGTGATTTGATTAAATGACGTTCTTCGCTTGTAGCTTCAAATTGATTGATGATGTTGTTCAGGTGCATTTTCATGTGTCCTTCCTGAATTCCAGTTGTAGTTAAAGAACGCAATGCGGCAAAATTTTGCGCTAAACCTGCAACAGCAGTAATTTCCATTAATTCTCTTGCTGAAGGTTTTTGAAGTATTTCTAAACACAATTTCACTAAAGGATGAAGAGATGTTAAACCTCCTACGGTTCCTAAAGCCAAAGGTATTTCCAGCCAAAAAGTAAAAATTCCGTCTTCAATTTTAGCATGCGATAAACTTGAGTATTGCCCGTTTCTTGATGCGTAAGCATGAACTCCAGCTTCAATAGCTCTAAAGTCATTTCCGGTTGCCAAAACCACAGCATCTACACCATTCATAATTCCTTTGTTATGTGTAACTGCCCTAAAAGGTTCGACTTCGGCAATTTGAACAGCTTGCACAAAACGTTCTGCAAATTCTTGCGGATTTTGGATGTGTTTTTCGACTAGATCTTCAATTGGGCAAGAAACCTCTGCTCTTACAACACAATTTGGGACATAATTAGATAAAATGCTCATTATTACTTTCAAACTTTCTTCATCAGAAAATAAAGCAGAATCTTGAAATTCTTCTTTTAAAGTTGATGCAAATTGTTCCAAACAAGAGTTTATGAAATTTGCACCCATACTGTCTTTTGTTTCGAAAGTGGCGTGAAGTTGAAAATAATTGTCAAGTAAGCTTCTTTTATCCTTTAGTTGAATATCTAATATTCCTCCGCCACGCTGCTGCATATTTTTTGTAATGCTTTGTGTGTCAGAGAAGAATTTTTGTTTTATTTCTTGAAAGAAAGATTGAAGTTTTTCAACATCTCCGTTGTAAGTAAAATGAACTTGACCTATTTTTTCAGTATCAATAATTGTTGTTTTAAAACCTCCGCGTGTCGACCAGAATTTTGCAGCTTTTGATGCCGCGGCAACAACTGAACTTTCTTCAATTGCCATTGGGATGGTTTTGTATTTTCCGTTTATCAAAAAATTTGGAGCAACTCCAAGAGGAATATATAAATTTGAAATCGTGTTTTCGATAAATTCGTCATGCAATTGTTGGAGCTTTTCGTCTGAATTCCAGTAATTTCTTATAATATTTAGTGCCTCTTCTGGCGTTGAAAAATACTCTTTGGCAATCCAGTTTATTTTTTCCTTTTTGGATAATTTAGAAAATCCGGCAACAGCGTTGTTCATTCTCAGTATATTAAATAATATTGTTGCGGCAAAGATACTATTTTAAGAGTTTTGTTTGCAATGTATTTCAAACTTGAAAATACGCAATCGTTATTTTTTTTAACATTTAACACTTAAAATGTGTATTATGTTTATTTTTTTTACTAAAATTGGGCTCTTTTTATATTTAAAATAATTCTGATGAATACAAGTAAAATTACTGTTGTGCTTTTGTTAATAGTTGCGACAGTTTTTGGGCAGCAAAAGATAACGGTTGAAAACATCTACGGCGGGGCATTTCGGGCAAAAGGAATGGATGCATTGCAATCTTTAAAAAACACAAACCAATATACGGTTTTAAATGTTGACCAAGCCAGTAGGAGTATGCAGATCGATTTATATGACTTTGCAACTCTAAAAAAAGTATCAAACTTAATAGATACTAAAAGTTACGCAGCACTTTCAGACGGAATTGACAGTTATACCTTCGATGCTTCAGAAAAAAAGATTTTAATTGCCTGCAATTCTAAAAAAATCTTCCGTCACTCTTTTACAGCAGATTATTTTTTATATGATATTGCTTCTAAATCACTAACAAAACTTGTCGATTTTCAAATTCAAGAGCCAACTTTTTCTCCTGATGGAACTAAGATTGCTTATGCTAAAGAAAACAATTTATACGTTTACGACTTAGCATCAAAAAAATCGACAGCAATAACTACTGATGGAAAGAAAAATGCAATTATAAACGGTATCACTGACTGGGTTTATGAAGAGGAGTTCTCTTTTGTACGCGCATTTGACTGGAGTAAAGACAGTAAAAAAATAGCTTATATTCGTTTTGACGAAAGTCAGGTTCCTGAGTTTTCGATGTCTATTTTTCATAAAGATTTATATCCAACGATAGAAACGTTTAAATATCCTAAAGCTGGAGAAAAAAATTCAGTAGTTTCATTACATATTTATGATGCTGCAGGAAATACTTCTAAAAAAGTTGATTTAGGAAATTACAATGACTTTTATATTGCAAGATTGCAGTGGACAAATGATAATAATACTTTATCAGCTCAGGTTTTAAATCGTCATCAAAGTAATCTTGATTTGTTGTTTGTTGACGGAACCACTGCTGCCGCAAAAGTGGTTTTAAATGAAAAAGACAAAGCTTACGTTGATGTTACAGATAACTTAACATTCTTAAAAGATAATAGTTTTATCTGGACAAGTGAAAAAGATGGTTTCAATCATATTTATCTTTATGATAAAACAGGGAAACTTAAAAATCAAGTTACAAAAGGAAACTGGGAAGTGGTTTCATACTACGGTTTCGACGAAAAAACAAAAACTATTTTCTACCAATCTACAGAAAATGGTTCAATCAATAGAGATGTTTACAGAATTGGTTTAGACGGAAAAAGCAAAACTCGTTTAACTTCTAAAGTTGGAACAAGTGCAGCGACATTTAGTCCTAACTTCCAATTTTTTATTAATACTTATTCTAGCGCTTCTCAACCAACAACTTATACTTTAAATGAGGCTAAAGCTGGAAAAGAAATTCAAGTAATAGAAAACAATCAAGCACTTGCAGATAAATTGAAAGCATATAATCTTCCTGCAAAAGAATTTTTTGTTTTAAAAACAGCTAAAGGAAATGAATTGAATGCATGGATCATGAAGCCAAAAGATTTTGATGCTTCAAAAAAATATCCTGTTTTCATGTATCAATATTCTGGTCCAGGATCGCAGCAAGTAAATAATGATTGGAACAACTCTGATGATTATTGGTTTGCTTCTTTAACACAACAAGGTTATATCGTGGCTTGTGTTGATGGTAGAGGAACTGGTTTTAAAGGTGCTGATTTCAAAAAAGTAACTCAAAAAGAATTAGGAAAATATGAAGTTGAAGATCAAATTGATGCTGCAAAAGTAATTGGAGCTTATTCTTATGTTGATGCTTCAAGAATTGGAATCTTCGGGTGGAGCTATGGTGGATTTATGGCTTCGAATTGTATTTTTCAAGGAAATGATATATTTAAAATGGCAATTGCTGTTGCACCAGTTACAAACTGGAGATTTTATGACAGCGTTTACACAGAAAGATACATGCAGACTCCACAGGAAAATGCAAGCGGATACGATCAAAACTCTCCAATAAACCACGTTGATAAATTAAAAGGTAAGTTTTTATTAATTCACGGATCTGCTGATGACAACGTTCATGTTCAAAACTCTATGCAAATGATGGAAGCGTTGATTCAAGCAAACAAACAGTTTGATTCTCAGATTTATCCTGACAAAAACCATGGTATTTATGGCGGGAAAACCAGAATTCAGCTTTATAATAAAATGACTAACTTTATCAAAGAAAATTTATAATCTAAAAATATATTAACCTAAAATAATAATGAATAATATGGGAGAAACTCAAGTAAAAACTGCGCATCCAAAAGGTCTTTGGGTATTATTTGGAACAGAGATGTGGGAGCGATTCAATTTTTATGGAATGCGCGCTTTGTTAACTTTATTTCTTGTGAATTCATTATTGATGAAAGAAGAAGAAGCTTCTTTAATTTATGGAGGTTTCCTTGGACTTTGTTATTTAACACCAATGTTGGGCGGTTTTATTGCGGACCGTTTTTTTGGAAATAGAAATTGTATTTTATTAGGTGGATTGATGATGGCCATTGGGCAGCTTTTGTTGTTTACAAGTGCAACTGTTTTTGACGCAAATTTAGGTTTAGCTAAAACTATAATGTATTGCGGATTGGGTATAATCGTTTTTGGAAACGGTTTCTTTAAACCTAATATTTCTAGTATGGTGGGAAGCTTGTATCCTAAACAAGAAAAGACAAAATTAGATACAGCTTTTACTATTTTCTACATGGGAATTAATTTAGGAGCTTTCTTAGGTCAATACATTTGTCCAATTTTAGGAGATGTTAAAGATTCTGGAGGAGTTCGTGATATTCATGCTTTTAAATGGGGATTTTTAGCAGCATCTATTGCGATGCTTTTAGGAACAACTCTGTTTTACTTCTTAAAAAATAAATATGTTGTATCGCCAGAAGGAAGACCTTTAGGAGGTTTGCCATCGAAAAATGTTTCAGCTGATTTTGAAGAAGGAGAAGCACAACAGGCTAATTTTTCGAATAAAGCGTTGACTATGGCAGGAATTGCATTTGTTGCGTTAGGATTCTTTTTTCATTATGTAGTAGGACAGAATTTAATTTATACTCTAATTTATTCAAGTGGTATTGCGTTAGCTGGATTAATTGTTTCAGACTCATCGCTTACTAAGATTGAAAGAGATAGAATTATAGTAATTTATATAGTTTCGTTCTTTGTTATCTTCTTCTGGGCTGCATTTGAACAAGCTGGATCTTCATTAACTTTTATTGCTGATAATCAAACAGATCGTAATTTCTTTGGTTTTCAAATGCCGGCTTCTATGGTGCAAATTTTTAATGGTTTGTTCGTTGTGGCTTTGGCAGTTCCTTTTAGTGTAATTTGGGATACTTTGAGAGCTAAAGGTAAAGAACCAATTTCTCCAGTGAAATTAGCAGTTGGATTGGTTGTTATCTCTATAAGTTTCTTTATGATTGCAACTCAAGTTTCATACATTGGAACTTCAGGTTTATTAGCAATTAAATGGCTTATTTTATTATATTTCTTAAACACATGTGCAGAGTTGTGTTTATCTCCAATCGGATTATCATTAGTTGGTAAATTATCTCCAAAACGTTTTGCTTCATTATTGTATGGAGTATTCTTCTTGTCTAATGCTTCTGGTTATGCTTTAGGTGGAACTTTAGGTTCAATTTTACCGGCAACAGGAGATAAATTTGCAAAAGCAAAAGAATTAGGTATCGATCTTCAAGCAGTTTTAGATAAAACAATAACTCCAACTGCAGAGCAGCTGGCTCTTTTAGACAAACATCAAATTAGTGCTGCGAATCACTTTTTTGCAGGATTCGAAATCCATAATTTATACGAGTTTTTTATGGTGTTTGTTGTTCTTACTGGAATCGCAGCGATTATATTATTTGCTTTGACTCCATTTTTGAAGAAAATGATGCACGGTGTTAGATAATTAATCAAAATAATATATAAAAAATTACCTACAGGTTTAGGCTTGTAGGTATTTTTAATTTTAAAGAGTTTTTAAGTATGTGGAATAAGCACCCAAAAGCATTGCCTTATTTGTTTTTATCTGAAATGTGGGAACGTTTCGGTTATTATTTAATGATTGGAATTTTTACTTTATATCTTAAAGATGTAGAGAGTGGTTTTGCCATGACAGAGAAAGAAGCTTCTGATTTGTACGGAACCTTTATTGCATTAGTTTTTCTTACTCCTTTTATTGGAGGCTTAGTTGCTGATCGATATTTAGGGTATAAAAAGTCGATTGTTTTTGGTGGAATCTTAATGGGTATTGGTTACTTCTTAATGGGAGTGCATGATATTACGGTACTTTATATAGCGATGACTTTGGTAATTATTGGGAATGGTTTTTTCAAGCCCAATATTTCTACATTGTTAGGAAGTTTTTATACAAATGAAGAATATAAGGATAAAAAGGACGAAGGCTACAATATTTTCTATATGGGAATAAATGTTGGAGCTTTTATTTGTAATTTCTTTGGTGCCGCTTTGCAGATTCTTTTAGGCTGGCATTGGGCTTTTATGGCTGCAGGAGTTGGAATGTTTATCGGTGTAATAGTGTTTTTATTAGGAACTAAACATTATGTAGGACACGATCAGAAAAAAGGTGTGCAGGAAGGTGATATGCCATTTTATAAAATTATACTTTTTATTTTATTGCCGTCATTTGTTTTTGGTGCAATTGGTTGGTTGATAAAAGGAGTTGCATCAGAGACTAATTTGGATAGTGCAATCTTTGGTTCGGACAGTACAGATGCCTTTATTTTTGCTTGTATTCCAATCGTTTTGTTTTATGGATCACTTTATGTGAGAGCCAAAGCAGAAGACAAACGTTCAATAGGAGCTTTATTGGCTATTTTTGGAGTAGTGATTTTATTTTGGGGTGTTTTTAAACTTAATGGTTCAGCACTTACTACTTGGGCAGATCGTTATACAGATCGAGAAGTAACTGGAACAGCTGGTCAGGTTGTTGGTAAAATCAAATTAGCAAAAGAAGTAGAGTATAAAAAAGAATCAACAGAGCTTTATGATGACCAGTTTCGTTTACAAAAGGTAAATGGAGTTGTTCAAAAAGAAGAGAATTATCCATTGTATTTTAGAAATGTTGCTCCAGAAAAACTGCCTGCCGAAGGGAGTAAAGTGCATCTTTGGGCTACAAACTTAAGCCAGTCTATTAATCCAGGCTGGGTAATTATATTAACACCTTTAGTTGTAGCGTTCTTTTCTTTTTTAAGAGCGAGAAAAAAAGAACCTTCAACACCTACAAAAATTGCTTTTGGATTGTTAATTTCGGCCTTGTCTGTTTTGGTTATGATAGCAGCGGTAAAAATTGGCGGCAACGGAACAGAGAAAGTCAGTGTTTGGTGGTTAGTGGCAAATTACGGTATCATCACGATTGGTGAACTGTTTTTAAGTCCTATGGGATTATCTGTAGTTTCTAAATTAAGCCCAGTTAATATTACTTCATTGATGATGGGAGGTTGGTTTTTGTCAACTTCAATAGGAAATAAGCTGAGTGGTGTTTTGGCAAGTATGTGGGATACTTACGATAATAAAGTAAACTTTTTTTGGGTTAATTTTGCGTTGCTGATGTTTGCGACTGTGCTGATGTTTGCTTTAGTAAAACAGCTTAACAAGGTGATGAAAGAAAGAGGAATCAATTAATTATAAATAAATAAATGGAACAGAAGATTACTTTAGAGGAAATTCAAAATTTTAAAGGCAATTATCCAAAGCAATTGTGGTACTTGTTTTTTGTCGAAATGTGGGAGCGTTTTTGCTTTTACGGAATGCGGGGGGTTCTTGTTATTTTTATGGTAGATCAGCTTTTTTTGAAAGAAGATCATGCTAGTTTGCAATACGGTGCAATTCAAGCTTTTGTATATGCATTTACTTTTATTGGAGGTATTTTTGCTGATAAAGTTTTAGGATTTAAAAAATCATTATTTTTTGGAGGAATCGTTATGATTCTTGGAAATCTTTTGATCGCTGTTTCACCCCATGATTTCTTTTACTATGGTATTGCATTTTCTATTATTGGAACAGGTTTTTTTAAACCAAATGTTTCATCAATGGTAGGAGAGTTGTATCACGAAAGTGATGGACGTAGAGATGCTGGTTACGGAATGTTTTATGCAGGAATCAATGTAGGAGGTCTTTTTGGAGGCGCTTTATGTGTTTATTTAGGTAAATATTATTCTTGGCAGTTATGCTTTTTGTCAGCCGCTATAGTAATGTTTTTAGGTTTAATTACATTTTTGTTTACTAAGAAATATTTAGGACCGATTGGAGATTCTCCATTGTTGAATTTAGAGCCTGGTAAAAGACGAATTCGCGAAATAGCAGTATATGCTTTATCAATTTTAAGTTTACCGTTTATTTTTGTAATGGTAAAAAATACGGATTATACAGATTATTTCATGTATACAATTGGTATCGTTGCGGTTTTGTATTTTGTATATGAATTGTTTAAACTCGGAGATGTAAAAATGCAAAAGAAACTTTTTGCAGCTTTCTTATTTGTATTTTTCTATTTCTTGTTTAATTCCATTTATGAACAAAGTGGTGGTTCATTATCTCTTTTTGCAAAAGATAATTTGAATAATAAATTGTTGTTTTTTAATATTGACCCAAATGTTGTCAATAATAGTTCAAATACCTTTTTTGTAGTTGTTTTAAGTCCTATTATTGGGCTATTATGGATTTGGTTAGGGAAACGAAAAATAGAGCCAAATACATTAATTAAATTTGGAATTGGATTTTTGTTTCTGGCAGCCTCTTTCTATATCTTCTATCTTACTAGATTTTTTGCTGATTCAAAAGGTATAGCGTCATTAAACGTGTTTACTTTAGCTTATTTAGTTACGACAATCGGTGAGCTTTGTTTAGGGCCTATTGGAATGTCGATTATTACAAAATTGTCTCCAAAAAGATTGTTTGGAATGATGATGGGATTGTGGTTTTTAGCTAGTGCTTTTGGTCAGCTGGCAGCAGGAAAGTTAGGAGCTGAAATCTCAAGATCAAATACTGGAGATACTTTAGTTTCTAAATTACAGTCTTACACAGAGGGTTACTATCAATTGGCAATTTATTCGCTAATTGCAGGAGTTATTTTGATCGCTATTTCTCCAATAATTAGAAAATTAATGCAAGAAGTTAAATAGTTAATTATTATTGACTTTTTGATTAAATTTGTCAAAAAATAAAAGAACATGAAAAAGATATTCTTAATAACATTGTTTTTAATTGGTGCATTTACAACTCAAGCGCAAGAGCTAAAGTGGTATACAGATGTTAAGGAAGCAATTACAGTAAGTAATAAAGAGAAGAAACCAATGTTGATGTTCTTTACCGGCAGTGATTGGTGCGGATGGTGCATTCGTTTGCAGAATGAAGTATTGAAAACGGTTGAATTTAAAAAATGGGCAGTTGATAATGTTGTTTTGGTAGAGCTTGACTATCCAAGAAGCGTTCCTCAAACGCCTGAGTTAAAAAGTCAGAACAATGAATTACAACAGGCTTTTGGAATTCAAGGATTTCCTACCGTGTTTTTTACCAGTGCAGAATCTAAAGACGGAAAAATTAATTTTAAAGGTCTTGGAAAAACAGGTTATGTCGCGGGAGGACCTTCGGCTTGGTTAACTGTGGCAGAAGAGATCGTTCATCCTAAAAAGTCATAAAAAGCGAAAATTAAGTTCTATAAATAAAAACTCCTTACAGTAATGTAAGGAGTTTTTTTATACATAAGAAAAAGATCTTCATTTTAGGAGTAATTAGTGGTTTAGTGTTTAAACATCGTTTAAAAAACATATAATGTATTTTTTGTGTTTATTAAATTTGGATAATTAAAATATTATGTTAATTTCGTCACGCTATACTAACCAAAAACCAATCTACTATGACTAAAAAATTACTTATCCTACTATTTTTTTTAGGTTCATTTTTTATGCAGGCGCAAAATCTCGCTTGGCGGACAAACATGACAGATGCCATTGCAATCAGCAATGAACAGAAAAAGCCAATGTTAATTTTATTCACTGGCGCAGGAGTACCAGAAAATTTGCAAAATGAAATTTTTAAAACCCCAGATTTTGCTGTTTGGTCTCGAGATAATGTCGTTTTGGTAAAACTAGATCTATCAGATTCTTCAGCTTCAGCTACTGATAAAGAACAAAATATTAAACTGAAAAATGCTTTTGGCGTTGAAGATCTTCCTGAAGTTTGCTATGCAATAGCTTCGATAAGAAAAAATAAAACAACTTTTAGTGCTTTAGGTAAGATTGCTTACAAGCCCGGCGGTGCAAAAGCATGGATCGCTGAATCTAATAATATTTTGCACCCAAGTGAATAGTGAATTTAATTAAGTTTTCTTAGTTTAATTTGTAGAATCCCTTTTCGGCAGTAGCATGAAAAGGGATATTTTTTTTAGCGCAGCTTGCCTCCCAAATTTTTTGAATTTTGTAGGAATTAGAAGCATCAGCCACAATGACTTTGGGATGAAGATTTGCTAAAACTCGATCAAGATTTATTTTTGGAGATTGTGTTAGAATTAGAATATCGGGTTGTAATTTATCAACGTAAATTCCTGTGCTGTCTATAATAAGAATTTTTTTACCATTAAAAAATAGTGTGTTTTTGATTTTTTTTGGTTCACTCAATGTTCCAAAATTTCCCACTAAATAAGAATTAAGTATAAAGTTTCTTGTATTAGGTTTTAAAATAGTATCTGCAGCATAAAATGTAATATTTTTTCCTGCCCTTGTGGTTATCAATGTGCTTTTCTTTACGTTGTAAACAATTAATTCATGTTGACCTGCGATTTCTTTTTTAGTATAAATTAAAGACAACTGCAGTAAAATTATGGATAGTGCAAACGCGGAAAAATGAGTAAAAGTTCTGTTTTTTGACCAAATAATACCGCTGATAATTAGAAAATAAAGAGAAAATAGATAATACCAGTTAAAGCTTATATTTTGAAAAACAAATGATTCAAACGATGCAACATAATGAATCGTTTGGTTTAAAAGATAAATGCTTTTTTCAAAAATTTCAACAAGAAACATTGGCGGACTTATAAAAATGGCAATTATCATAACGATTATTCCAGCAATCATTATAAAAGACAAAATAGGAAGAATAACAATATTGGTTACAAAAAATAAACCCGGAAATTGATGAAAATAATAAAGACATAGAGGCAGAGTGCCAATTTGAGCAGCAAAAGAAACGGTTAATGCATCCCAAATATAAATTGATATTTTGTTTTTAGGAGTCCATATTTTTTTTAGTTCCGGTTGAAGCCAAACAATAAACAGCAACGCTAAATAACTCAATTGAAAACCAACATCAAACAAAAAATAAGGTTCAAATAGTAATATAAGTAAAATTGAAACTAGGAGAGTATGATAAATATTTCCGCTTCGACGCAAATGACTGCCTATTGCGACAAAAGAAAACATGACAACCGAGCGCAGTACCGAAGGCGATAAACCTGAAATTATTGCAAAACCGGCTAATGATATTAAAATTGAAATTAATTTAATGGCAGAACCTTTGCGAGTATTAGGAATAGGTTTTAAAATAAAAGCAATAAACAGCATTATAAACCCAACGTGTAAGCCAGAAACCGAAAGAACATGTGTCGCTCCAGAATATTGATAATCTTTAATTATGTCTGATGAAATTTCTTGCTGCTGACCTAATATTAATGCAAGCGCAACATTCATTTCGTCTTTATTAAAATGAGCACTTTCAAGATTTTTTAGAATAGTTGAATGCAAGCGTCCGCAATAGTACCAAATGTCTTTTTTGATTGTTTTGCTTATTGAGATTTCTGACTTCTCGCAGTACAATTGCGCATATATTTGTTTGTCTGATAAGTATTTGGAATAATCAAATTGATTCGGATTTTTGTTAGATGGAGTTCGGCGTAAAGTAGATTTTACTCTAATTGTATTTCCTATAATTAAAGGATTGTGCAAACTGTCTTTTTGAATGTTTACTATTATTTTACCTGAATAAATGTTGCTGTCAATTTCTTTGATGAGCCCAATGTAACGATCGCTATAATTGTTACTTTTAAGTTTTTCGCGAAGTATGAAAGTTATAAAGTGTGGTTTTTCGAATGCCGTTTTTGAGTGTGTATAATTAGACTTGTCAAAAGAATCAGTGTGAAAAATCAACACGCATATTCCTGTAGAGAATGAAATTAGATAAGTGCTTAATCCAAAATAAATGTTTGTTTTTTTGTTGTTTTTTGATGTAAAATAAAGCAGACAAAATAGAAGCGTGCTAAAAAGAAATAATATACAAGCAGTCGAGATAGAAGGCTGGCAATAATAAGAGATTATTATGCCTAAAATAAAGCATAACGTAATTTTAACTAAAGGAAAATCTAATACTTTCATGGTTTAAAAGTATTAAATTTACGTAAGAAAAAGAATATAAATAAACTAAAAAAGTTATTCTATTACTCGATTGATTTGTGCAAAGGAATTTTGATAATAAGGCTCTTTGGTAGATGAAATTATAACACCTTTTGAAGTAGAAGAATGTACAAACTTTATTTCATTTGAGCTGACTTCAACAATTAGTCCTACATGATTAATTTGTCTGCTTCTGTTGGTTTTAAAAAAAATTAAGTCCCCTTTTTGAGCATCATTAAATTTTATTATTGTTCCAATTTTAGCCTGCTCAAAAGAACTTCTAGGAAGCTTAATATGTTCAGATTCGAATGTAGTAAAAACTAGTCCAGAACAGTCAAAACCGCTTTTTGTTGTTCCTCCAGCTTTGTATTTAACACCAATATTGTCCGTTGCTGTTTCAATCAAATTACTTACAACATATCTATTTTCTCGTTTCGATTCTTTTTTGCTCACAGCATTAGAGGCAGATTTACAAGAAGCAAACAGCACGGTTAAAAGAAGGAAAATGAGTAGTTTTTTCAAAATAAAAAAAATTAAGCTTTTAAATCGGCAACAATAAGTTTAGCTGTTTTTTTACTGGCACCAACTCCGCCAAGTTTTTCTTCTAAAATATCATAGTTTTTAAGCAGTTTGGTACGATAAGAAGGTTCAAGTAATTTGTTTAATTCTTCTTTTATGCGTTTTGTATTGCATTCGCTTTGAATTAATTCAGTTACAACTTCCTGATCCATAATTAAATTAACCAGCGAAATGTATTTTAAAGTAATGATACGTTTTGCAATTTGGTAAGAGATAGAACTTCCTTTGTAACAAACAACTTCTGGAACTTTAAAAAGAGCCGTTTCCAAAGTTGCAGTTCCCGAAGTTACTAAAGCAGCTGTAGAGGAACGGAGTAAATCATATGTTTTGTTCGAAACAAATGCTATGTTTTTATTTTTTATAAACTGTTGGTAAAACTCAAAATCTTGACTCGGTGCACCAGCAATAACAAATTCATAATCTTGAAAATCGTCAACAACGCTCAGCATTACACTCAGCATTTTTGTTATCTCCTGTTTACGGCTTCCTGGTAAAACGGCAATAATTGGTTTTTCGCCCAAATTATTTTCTGTTCTAAATGCAATTTCATTAAAAGAAGGTTGATTCTGAATGGCATCAATCAAAGGATGTCCTACAAAATCAACAGGAAAATGATGTTTGTCCTCATAAAAACTTTTTTCAAAAGGTAAAATCACAAACATCTTATCAATATCATGTTTTATGGCATTGATTCGGTTTTCTTTCCAAGCCCAAATTTGCGGCGAAATATAATAATGTGTTTTATAGTTAAGAGCTTTGGCCCATTTTGCAATACGCATATTAAAACCCGGATAATCAATAAAAATTAAAACATCAGGCTGAAATTCAGTAATGTCTTTTTTACAGATTTTAATATTATTTAATATGGTTTTTAAGTTAAAAATAACTTCAACAAATCCCATAAAAGCCAACTCGCGATAATGCTTTACTAATGTTCCGCCGGCTTTTTGCATTAAGTCACCGCCCCAAAATCTAATGTCAGCTTGAGGATCTTCCTCATACAATGCTTTCATTAAATTTGAACCGTGTAAATCTCCAGAAGCTTCACCAGCTATTATGTAGTATTTCATGTTGACCAATTTTTATTGCTGCGCAAAGATAGGTTTTTAAATAATTAGAGTTGAAATTGCTAAAACAATCACCGCCAAAATTACGCCTCTTGCCATCATTTCTTTATTTCTGTTTAAAAGAATTAGAAAAACAGCAAGATCTAAAGTGGTGCCAATCGTAATTACTTTTCCTAAATAACCTTGCTGTTTTATAGTTTGAATTCCTGTTGAAAGATCAAGTGATGTAAAGGTTTTAATGAATAAAAGACTGCCAAGAACAGAAGTCAAGATCCCGATAATAAATCCAATTATAAAATCTTTTTTATTCATTTAAATTCCAAGTATTAAGTTGCTGCATCGAATGATGAGCGGTTAAGTCAAATTGTACCGGAACAACTGAAATGTATCCGTTCTCTAAAGCCCATTCATCTGTATCTTCCCCTTTATCTTCATTTACAAATTTGCCCGTAAGCCAGTAATAATCTTTTCCAAAAGGAGTTTGTCTTTTGTCAAATTTTTGAGAATAAAAAGCTTTTGCCTGACGGCAGATTTTTATTCCTTTAATTTCTTTTTGACTTAGTTTTGGAAAATTGACATTTAAAACCACACCTTCTGGAAGTTTGTTAGCCAGAGTTTCTAAAGTTATTTTCTTTACAAAAGCCTTGACAGGTTCAAAATCGGCATTCCAGTCAAAGTCCAAAAGAGAAAAACCAATTGCTTGAATCCCTTCAATTCCTGCTTCAACAGCAGCACTCATAGTTCCAGAATAAATCACATTAATAGACGAATTAGATCCGTGATTGATTCCTGAAACGCATAAATCTGGCTTTCTTTTTAAAATTTCATTTACTGCCAGTTTTACACAGTCAACAGGCGTTCCAGAACAGCTGTATTCTGTAATTGTATCTTCATCTTTAGAGATTTTGTCTAAAAACAAAGTGTTATTTATGGTAATCGCGTGTCCCATGGCGCTCTGTGGTTTATCTGGAGCAACAACAACAACATCGCCAATTGTTTCCATTACACTTATCAAAGCCCTTATTCCTGGAGCAAGAATTCCGTCGTCGTTTGTTACTAATATTAAAGGTTTTTGAGTACTCATGCTGTGATTTGTATTTTTAATTTATCAAAATTAAAGCTTCTTAAAACAAATGTAGTAACAGATTTTGGTAGAATACTAACAAATAAATAAAAATTGTAAACTAAATTCGGGAAGACTTTTGCGCATCAAACATTTTTATATCTTTAACAAAAAATTATAGTGAACTTGGCATGTTGGCATAGTTTTTACCGTAACTTAGATTAAAAAATTTGATGAATGCTATTATTAAGTTTATGAAAAGAAATTATAAAATCCTTATAGCCGTATTATGCTTGTCTCTTACCTTGTTTGCTTTTAAAATAAATGCAGACAAATCTGGCGATCCGGATCCAAATAGAGATAAAACACTTCTGGAATTACTAGCGTTTGTTATTGAAAAAGGACATTACAGCCCGGCTGAAGTTAATGACGAATTCTCTAAAGGTATTTTCAAAGATTATATCGAAGCTTTAGATCCTTCTAAAAGGTTTTTTCTTCAATCAGATATTGATGAGTTTAAGCAATATGAATTAATGCTTGACGATCAGTTTTTGAATAAAGATTTGACGTTTTTTAATTTGACGTACACGAGGTTGATGAAAAGAATGGAAGAGAGCAAAAAACGTTACAAAACGATTTTAGCACAGCCATTTAATTATAACACTGACGAGACTTTTAATTCAGATTATGAGCATCTTCCTTATGCGAAAAACTTAACGGAGATTAATGAAAGATGGAGAAAACAAATTAAGTTATCTACGCTTTCATCGTTGGTTACAAAACAGAAAATTGAAGAAGAGAAAAAGAAAAAAGATCCAGCTTACAAAGAAAAAACTTTTGAAGCTTTAGAGAAAGAAACTCGTGACAGCTCATTAAAATCTTTAGATGATAATTTTAGTGTTATTAAAGATTTGAATAAAGATTATTGGTTTTCAGTGTATTTGAATTCAATTATGGCTCGTTTTGATCCGCATACAAGTTATTTTGCACCAGAAGAAAAAGATCGTTTTGATGTAAATATTAGTGGAAAACTAGAAGGAATTGGAGCAAGATTAACCAAGAAAAATGATTTCACACAAATCGATGAATTAATTTCTGGTGGACCAGCTTGGAAAGGAAAACAACTTGAAGCAGGAGATTTGATCTTGAAAGTCGCTCAAGGAAATGAAGAGCCTGTAGATGTAGTTGGAATGCGTCTTGATGATGTCGTGAAAAAAATTAAAGGACACAAAGGAACTGAAGTAAAACTAACGGTTAAAAAAGTAGACGGAAGTATTAAGGTTATTTCGATTATTAGAGATGTTGTTGAAATCGAAGAAACTTATGCAAAATCAAGTATTGTTGAAAAAGACGGACTAAAATACGGGGTTATTTACCTGCCTAAATTTTATATCGATTTTGAAAACAAAGACGGCCGTGATGCAGGAAAAGATATCGCTCTTGAAGTAGAAAGATTGAAAAAAGAGAACATAAACGGAATCGTTCTTGACGTTCGTGATGATGGCGGTGGATCTCTTTCTACGGTTGTTGATATTGCTGGTTTATTTATTGAAGAAGGACCAATTGTTCAGGTAAAATCTGCAGGTAAAAAGAAAGAAGTTTTATACGATAAAGATAAAAAAATAGAGTGGGATGGACCATTAGTAATTATGGTAAACAGCTTCTCTGCATCGGCTTCTGAAATTTTGGCTGCGGCAATTCAAGATTACAAACGTGGAGTTATCATAGGTAGTAAACAAACTTATGGCAAAGGAACAGTTCAAAATGTACTTGATTTGAATCAGTTTGTTCGTAACGCAAATTACGGAGATTTGGGAGCATTGAAAATTACAGGTCAAAAATTCTATAGAATTAACGGAGGTTCTACACAGTTAGAAGGTGTTCACAGTGATGTTGTTATGCCAGATCGTTATGCTTACCTGAAAATGGGAGAACGTGATATTGACAATGCAATGCCGTGGGATAAAATTGATCCAGCTGATTACAGCACCTGGACTTCTAACGAGAATTTTACTAAAGCAATTCAGAATAGTAAAAACAGAATTGCGCAAAGTCCTCAATTTAAATTAATTGAAGATAATGCGAAATGGATTGATGTTAAAAACAAAGAAAACACATACAGCTTGAATATTAAGAGTTTTAAAGAAACTCAAGAGCAAGTTGAAAATGAAGGAAAAAAATACAAACCAATTTCTGATTATAAAAACAACTTAGTTTTTAAATCACTGCCTTATGAAGAAGCTGAAATGAGCAGCGACGCAACTTTGAAAGAGAAAAGAGATGTTTGGCATCAAGCTTTGTCTAAAGATGTTTATGTTGAAGAAGCTTTGAATGTTTTAGATGATTTACAATCACCAAAAGGTTATGTGAAAAATACAGTTTCTCCGAAAATGAAAAAGGATAAATTGGTGAAATCTTAGTTCTCGATAGAATTAATTTGTTATTAAAAACGCTCCATAGGTTTAAAATTTATGGAGCGTTTTTTGTAAGTTTATTTTAAAAATAACGACTGCGCTGCAATGAAGAATTATATTATTTTAGGTTTATTGGGGATTACATTAGTTGCTTGTAAAAAAGAAAATATTGATGAAAAGGAAGCGGTTCTGAAACAAACTTCTTTTGCTCCAGTTCAAAATGTGACAGATTCTTTGTATACGGCAGTTTATTTGCCAACATCGACAACCAATCAAATTGTAAAACACAAATATTATACATTATCTTACAATGAAAAGTTTGAACAGGCTGAATGGGTCGCGTATGAATTAAAGAAAGATTATTTGAAAAATGGCGACTATAAACGCCCTTATTTTATAGAAGATCCCAAAGTTACTACCGGTTCTGCAGACTGGAGAAATTATAAAAAATCGGGTTACGATAAAGGTCATCTTTGCCCGGCAGGAGACATGGAATTTAGTGAAGAAGCTTATAATGATACTTTTTATACATCGAATATCTCTCCTCAAAAACATGATTTCAATAGTGGAATTTGGAATAGATTAGAGCAAAAAACACGTTATTGGGCGGGAAAATACAATGATATTTATGTGGTCACTGGCGGAATTTTGAAAGATTCGGATAAAAAAATAGGAACAGAGAAAGTTTCTGTTCCTAAATATTTTTATAAAATTGTCTTAGCTAAATCAGGGAAAGAACACAAAGCAATTGCTTTTCTAGTTCCTAACGAAGACAGCGATAAGTCAATTTATGATTTTGAAGTTCCTATTGAAACTTTAGAGAAAATGACAGGAATTGACTTCTTTCCGAATTTGAAAAACTTAAAAAGCAGTAAGGATTTTTAATTAAATAATGTCCTGTTATAAATTAATATAGAATACAAATAAGAATGCAATTTTTTAGAATGAAGAAGCAAATGATTTTTGTTGTTTTAATGATCGTTTTTATCATAAACCAAGGCTATAGCCAAACATTACTGAATAAAAAAAATATAGAAAATACACTTAATGAGGCCTTTAATAAATTTAAAGATTTAAAAGAAGGAAAAAATGCAGACTATATTAAAGAGTTAGCCAATGTGGATCCCAATATTTTTGGTATTGCACTCGTTACTGCAGACGGAGCGGTATATACAAAAGGTGATATAGCCTCAATGGTTTCAATTCAAAGTATATCGAAAGTATTTACTATGGCAAAAGTAATTGAACAAGAAGGGCCTCAGTTTTTGCAGGACAAAATAGGTGTAAATGCGACTGGGCTGCCATTTAATTCTATTGTTGCGGTAGAAATGAATAAAGGGGATAAAATTAATCCTCTTGTAAATCCTGGAGCTATTGCGGCCACAAGTCTTGTAAGAGGTAATGATTCTATAGCAAAATGGAAAGAAATCCAGAAAATTCAGAGTGATTTTGCGGGAAGACAACTCTCTATAAATCGTCCTGTTTATATAAGTGAGGCTGGCGATAATTTGCGTAATCAAGCCATTGCACATTTGTTATTGGCTTATAATAGAATGTATTTTGATCCGGTAGAAGCAACAGATATTTATACAAAACAATGCGCATTGAATGTAAATGTAAAGGATCTTGCTACAATGGCGGCCACATTGGCAAATGGAGGTGTTAATCCTATTACAAAGAATAAGGTGGTTAGTCAAACGACTGTAATGTATACCTTGCCTGTAATGGCAACTGCGGGTCTGTATGATAATTCTGGAATTTGGCTCTTTAATTCTGGGCTTCCTGCAAAGAGCGGTGTTGGAGGAGGGATGCTAGCAGTGTGTCCAGGTAAATTTGGAATTGCTGTTATTTCGCCGCCATTAGATAACGCTGGAAATAGTTTGAAAGCTCAGAAAGTTATTCAATATGTTGTAGATAAGCTTAAAGCGAATCCTTATTGGATTGATCCTAAGTAGGCTTTAGGTAACAAAAAAAGAAAAGTCCAAAAATAATTTTGGACTTTTCTTTTTTGTTTTTGAAATTTAAAAAGTAGTAAGGTTTTTTAAGTCGGCAATTGTCTGAGTTGGATTTTCGGCCTTAAAAACAAAGCTTCCCGCCACTAAAACATCTGCTCCAGCTTCTACTAGTTGTTTTGCATTTTTATTCGTTACACCGCCGTCAATTTCGATAATTGTCGAAGCATTTTTGCGTGTAATTAAAGCTTTAAGCTTTCTAACTTTATCATACGTGTTTTCGATAAACGACTGACCTCCAAAACCAGGATTTACACTCATGATGCAAACTAAATCAATGTCATTGATTACATCTTCTAGTAAATCAATATTAGTATGCGGATTGATGGCAACTCCTGCTTTCATTCCTTCTGCTTTAATTGCTTGAAGTGTTCTGTGTAAATGTGTACAGGCTTCGTAATGCACGCTTAGAATATTAGCTCCTAAATCTGCAAAAGTTTTAATGTAACGATCTGGATCAATAATCATTAAATGTACATCGATTGTTTTTTTTGCGTGTTTTGAAATGGCTTCTAAAACAGGCATTCCAAAAGAAATATTTGGAACAAAAACACCATCCATAATATCGATATGAAACCAATCAGCTTGGCTGTTGTTGATCATTTCGATATCACGTTGTAGATTAGCAAAATCCGCTGCAAGAACAGAAGGGGCAATAAGTGTATTTTTCATTGTAGTGTGTTGTTTTTTTACAAAGATAATTTTTTTTAACCGCAAAGAGCGCAAAGAATTACGCAAGGTGCGCTAAGTTTTTTTTTACGTAGATTTAGCAGATTTAGCAGATCTGATTAAATTATTCGTAATAAATTCAGCAAAATGAATCTGCTAAATCTGCGAGAAGATTTTTAATCATTTTAATCTGTGAAATCTGTGGCTAAAACCTTGATAACGTTGGGCTTAAAAAACAAGTAAAATAAAAAACTCCGGTAATCAGCCGGAGTTTCAATCATCAATCAAAAAACGAACAGTCAATCAAACTGTTGTTTGCTTTAATACCAATATACGAAATTTTGAAACAAATTCCAAACTCCAATAATTTTTTGGAATTTGGAATTATTTATATACTGGCGTTTTGGGTGATTACCCAAGATAAGTTTTAAGAATTTTACTTCTTGAAGTATGTTTTAATCTACGGATTGCTTTTTCTTTAATCTGACGAACACGCTCACGAGTTAGGTCGAAAGTTTCTCCAATTTCTTCTAAAGTCATTGGGTGTTGATCGCCAAGACCAAAATACAAACGAACAACATCAGCTTCTCTTGGAGTTAATGTTTCTAATGAACGTTCAATTTCAGTACGTAATGATTCGTGAATTAATTCTCTGTCTGGGTTTGGAGATTCTCCAGAACGTAAAACGTCATAAAGGTTAGAATCTTCACCTTCAACAAGAGGTGCATCCATTGATAAGTGACGACCAGAGTTTTTCATAGACTCTTTTACGTCATTTACTGTCATGTCAAGTTCTTTTGCAATTTCTTCAGCAGAAGGTGGACGCTCGTTAGATTGCTCTAATAACGCATACATTTTGTTGATTTTATTGATAGAACCAATTTTGTTTAATGGTAAACGAACGATACGAGATTGTTCTGCCAATGCTTGAAGAATCGATTGACGAATCCACCATACAGCGTAAGATATAAATTTAAAACCACGAGTTTCATCAAAACGTTGAGCCGCTTTAATAAGACCTAAGTTTCCTTCATTAATTAAATCAGGAAGAGTTAATCCTTGATTTTGATATTGTTTAGCAACCGATACAACGAAACGCAGGTTGGCTTTTGTTAATTTTTCTAATGCTCTTTGATCACCTGCTTTAATTCTTTGTGCTAATTCTACCTCTTCATCAGCGGTAATTAGGTCAACTTTTCCGATTTCTTGTAGATATTTATCTAACGATGCAGTTTCACGATTGGTTACCTGCTTGGTGATTTTAAGTTGTCTCATGTTATTTGTGTCCTCAATTTTTAAGTGTACAAATGGTTATACGTTTGAAGATGCAAAAAGGTTACAATTAAATGAAAAATAATTTTATTTTTTTAGAAATTAGGTCAAAAGAAAATCGGTTCAAGAATTGAACCGATTTTGATATTTATTTTACTGTAATGTTTTTTGTAATATATACGGGTTTTCCTTCGTCTGTAAAACCTTCTAAAACAACTTCAAAGTCGCCTTTTAGATCTGAGGTATAAAAAGATAAATTTTCTTCCTTTTGATCTAAAGATAAATTTGGCTCCCAAAGCAATTGGTATCTATAATCTGGAATTCGTTTTAAATTATTTCCTGCACTATAATCAGGGTTATAGTAAATTTTTGCAGGATTTGGTCTTTGAACTTCAGTTGGCTTCATGTATTTTTTGACAAAATTTATAGCAAAGTCACTGTTTTTGGTTTCAAAACTGATTAAGCCTCCGTATAATTTTGGACCATAAGCATAAGGTTCATTAATAAGGCTTACTTTGTCTACATTTCCCATATTATAATCAAATAAATCACTTGAATCTTGTATAAGAAGACCGTCGACAATTATTAAAGGCGGTCCGTAAGCGGTTAGGTCTTTATGACCATTTCGTACAAACAATTGATTTTTATCGTTAACACGTCTATAATAAAGTTCTAATATGATTTCTACAACATTCTCCTTTAAGGTTGGGAAGCGAGTATAGTCGTCAAGAACATATGTTTTTTCGATGCTGTTAAAAAACGGACTGATAACTGCTTCTTGTATCAAGCTGTCTTTTTTCGTTTGATAATAGGCGTTTTGAATCTGACTTGCAGTAGAGCGTTCTTCGATTTCTTTTTTAAGATCTTCAGTTAGATTTAGTTTTGATGAAAATTGCAGTCCTGAGGTATCAAATTTTGGTAATGGATCTAAAATAACAGTGAAATCTGATGGGTTTTCATCGAGAACCTGAATAATAGCATTTGAGAAATTTGGAAATCGATCTAATAAAAATGTAAATTTCCCCTGAGAGTTTGTTTTAACTATTTTTAAAACATACTCTTTTCCAGGAAGCGAAATTGACAGTGATTTATTATTTAAATCTTGATTGGTTTTTGATACAATTGAACCAGTAATTAATTCTGCTCGAAGTTCTGGAATAAATAAAAATGAACTAGGAGAATAATCGCTGTAATTTCGGGCTGTTTTGTTTGCAAACTCTTGTGGAGTTGTTTGTTTTAAAGCAGGAATTTGATCTTTCTTTCGAACAGAAATAGAATAATTTCCTTTTTGGGTTATTTCAGTAAGTGATTTTACTTTAATGCTCGCTTTATCTCTTGTGTAATAACTGTTTTTATCTAATTCAAAATCGATTCTTTTTTCATTATCAAGATTTGAATCTGTTGATAGATTAGTTGATGATACACTGTTTTTTAGTGTGTTATCAAAAGTTACATTAGCATTAGGCTCTTGAGTTTGAAATGGATTTATGATGAATAAATCTATTTCATATGTTTGAGATTTCGGATTGTTTAACATCCATTTTGTATAGGCAATTAACTTGTAATTTCCTGTTTTTAATGTTGTTGGTATAAAATAATCTCCTGTTCCAATTCCCTTGTCAAGATAAACTTTGTTTTTTTGAAATGATTGTTTTTCATTATCAACAAGTTCAATATAAGCTATTTTGCTTATTAAACTTGGTTTGTTATTGATAGGGTTCAAACAATATAATTTGTAGAACAAAGTTTCTCCGGTTAAAAAAGTTGTTGTGTTCGAATGAAGAAAAATAGTTTCTTGTGATGATTTGGTTACTATATTATTTTTGTTTTGCTGCGCAGAGACAAATAAGCTGTTTGCAATCAAAAGTGTTAAAACCAATAATTGTTTAATTCTTTCCAAAATGTATGTCTGGTTATAGATTAATAGTTGTTTCATAGATGATAAAAAAGAATTATTCTATCCAAAAAGTTGGAACTATGTTAGATGAAAAAGTAGTGCAGTCACCACAAGGTGCTTTTACCAAAAAGTATTTACTTTCATGATCCCATGAAAACAGAGTTCTGCCTTTGCTTCGAAGGGAGGAACGTAATATTTGGCCTGTACAAGGAAGGTCTCCTGGACAATCGATGTATTCTTTTAGATCACAATCTTCTATATAGTAAGGAGGTAAGTTATCATTCGGAAATAAATCTTTATAGTTGAAGTAAATTCGATCCGAAGAAACGGCCGAAACTTCAAAAAAGCCAATTACTTTCTCATTAGGATTTTCTACAGATTTCATATTACCGTAAAAGAATCCAGGCTGTTTAGGCGAAAGAATACTTTCAGATGTAGATAATTCTCTCAATGTTTTATAAAAAGTATAAGCTGCTAAACTTTGAACATACTGTTTTACGAAGATGGTATAACGATGTGAGATGATATAATTTTGATCGCTGATAAAACGAACAGGATAGTGTACACGATCTTCGCTTGAGGTGCTGGTGTTATTAAGAAGAATAGCATCAGAAGTTTTAGAAGAATAACATGTTTTAACTTCTTTGACTCTATTAGTTACTACAATGACTTCTCTTTCTGGAGTAGTAGGAGTTCCTGGTATTACATTTATATTTGCCTCTTGATAATACCACATAGGCGCTATGATTTTGTACGTTTCAGTATATTCATATCTATAGTATTTTGAAGTATTGGCAGGATCGTAACTATTTACATTTATTTGAACTCCACGCTGTCCATCAACAGTTTCGACAGTTGCAGTCATATTGTCAATTTTAGTTTCTGTAGTTAGAAGCTGTTCGTCAGAAGTATAATTTTTTCCTTCCTTTGTTTTAATGTTTAGTTTGTACTTTGTTCCAGGCATTGCTTTAAACGGTGTAAGCGAAACATAAAGACTATCGTTTTCTTTGAACTGATACTCATTGCCTTTATCATCTGTGATAAAAACATTAGCTCCTTTTTCAAATCTAGGACCAATTTCTTCTAATTGATAAACTTGGGAAACTTTTATAGTTTGATTTTTAAGTTCGTTTGTGATTGTTCCTTCAACAACTAGAGCGCTTTCAAAATCGGTAGTTTTAAAAGCATATTGTTCTGTACAACTTGTTATGGCAAGCGATAGAAGAAGAAAAACGGAGATTTTTATTTTAAAATATTTCATAATTATTAAAATTTGAAATTATAAGTAATACTAGGAATTGGAACAGAGAATATTGAAGTTTTATAGGCTTTAATTTGTCCTTTATCCGTTACGAAAAATACTGAATAAGGGTTGTTTCTGCCTAAAACATTATAAACTGAGATATTCCAGAAGCTATGAGTTAATTTTTTTATTTTATGATTTCCTTCAATGTTTAAACCTACATCTAATCTATAGTAATCAGGAATTCTAAATTTGTTACGATCGCTGTAAACGGTATATTGTGCATTTCCGTAATCATACTTTCCAACAGGATACGTTATTGGTCTTCCGGTTTGATAGATGAAGTTACTAGAAAAACTATAACGTTTTGTGATTCTATAGTTTAAAACCGCACTAAAATCATGAGGTTTGTCAAAATTAGATGCAAAGAACTTACCGCCATTTACTTTCTCTTCATTAAATTGAGAGTTTAGTCTAATTAATGATCTAGAATACGTATATCCAAGCCATCCGTTAAGTCTGCCTACTTGTTTTTTTAATAATACTTCGATTCCATAAGCTTTACCATCTCCTTGAAGAAGTTCGGTTTCTATATTATGATTTAATAACAAATCAGCACCTACTTTATAGTCTAATATGTTTCTTGATTTCTTAAAGTAACCTTCTACACTTAATTCTAACTCATCATTTTTTAGATTCTTATAAAGACCTAGCGAAAATTGCTGAGCACTTTCAGGCTTCACATTTAAATCTGAAAGCTTCCAAATATCTGTTGGAGATTGTGTAGTGTTGTTTGATAAAAGATGGATGTATTGATACGTTTTGTCATAACTTGCTCTAACAGAAAAATCGTCTGTTATAAAATAGCGTGCAGCTATTCTAGGCTCAAATCCGCCATATCTTTTAATTACTTCGTTATTGCCAAATGTTTTAGTTTCTACTACAGTAGCATCACTTATAGGAAGGTTTTCGTCGTAAACCCTTTGAGTAGATTTTCCTAATGCTGCAAATGACGAGTATCTTAAACCAAAATCGACCAAGAATTTATCCGTAACTTTAAAATTATCGCCAACATAAATTGCAGATTCTAAGCCTCTTTCTTTATCTATTTCAATAGGAACTAGGATAGATTCAGGATTTTTAGGGTTTAAATATCCAGGATTAATACCGTATAGTTTAGTTGAAATTCCGTAGCTAATTTTATGCTTTTCGCTGTATAAGTAAATCATTTTTAAAGCGGCCTGCGTATCATTGATTTTATAGCCAAAATCAAAAGCATTTACACCGTCAGGCTGATAATCTATATTAAAGCGATACTCACTATTGGTAAAGAGAAGTGAACCTTTGTTTTTCTCATTAAAAGTGTGATTCCATTTTAAAGTTGCTAGTCGATTGCTGTATTTGTACAGAGAGTCAGATGAAACGCTAAATTTATCGTGGCTGTAATAAGCTGTAGCCTCTATGTTATTATTAGCGTTTATTTTATGATTATATTTCAAAATGAAGTCATAGAATGATGCCTGACTATTTTTTAATTTCTCATCATCTAGACTTTTTAGAATCCAATTAGAATAACTGGCTCTTCCTCCAGCAACAAGACTTGATTTGCCTTTTACAATTGGTGTAGAAATCATTACATTGCTTGTTGCAGGACCAATTCCAGCTTCACCTTCAAATTTATTGAAATTTCCAGTTTTTGAAGTTATGTCAAAAACAGATGATAATCTGCCTCCAAATTCAGCAGGAATACTCCCTTTATAAATATCTACTTTTTTTGTTGTGTAAGGATTTAATGCTGTAAAGAAACCAAAAAAGTGCGACGGATTATATAAAACGGCATTGTCTAACAAAAATAGATTTTGATCTTCTTTTCCTCCTCTTACATTATATCCAGAAGAACCTTCTCCAGATGTTTTGATTCCCGGCATTGTCAATGCTACTTTTAGAATGTCACGTTCGCCAAGAACTAATGGAACGTTTTTTATTCCTTCAGCATCAATAGTTGTGACTCCTGTAATTGCTGCTTTTGCATTTTTACTTTTATTCGTATTAATTAAAACTTCGTCGAGCTGATTTACGTTGTCAACAACCATAAAATTAAGAGTACCGTCATTGTAAACCATTATTTTTTTAGACACTTTATCGTAAGCAAAAGTTTCTGTTTCAACGGTGCTGATTCCTGGCGGAACTTGTAGTTTATAATGTCCGTCATTATCCGTAATAGTTGAAAATTCGGTATTTGGAATTTTTACTACAATGTTTGCAATTCCGCCTTTATTTTTACCGCCCCTAACGTATCCTGAAAGAATATAACTTTTCTTTTTTTGATTTTTTACTTCTTTACCAATAAGTATAATATCCTTAATATTCTTGTTAGGATTACGAGAATTTGTTTTTTTTACCGAGTCAAATTGCTGATAAAAAACAGGAGCAAGAGCTAATCCGTTTTCATCTCTTTCTAACGGAATTCCAAAGTAATCGTCTGCCAGCTCATTATATATGATGCTGTTATTGGTTAATATGACTTTATTTTCGGCAACAAAAAAGTTAATGTTAGTGTTTTGAAAAACATCTTCGAGTATTTCGGCTATACGAACTTCTTTATACTGTTTTGTAATAGAAGTGCTGTCAGATTCTAACCATTTTTCGTCGTAGTAAAATTTAAAATATGAGGTTTGTTCAATATTTTGAATTGCAGTTTTAATGTTAGCGTTTTTAAGTTCAACAGAAACTTTATCACTAATGACTTGTGATTGTATATTGTATTGAAAGGCTAATAAAAAGAATAGGAGAGTAATTTTTTTCATTTAGTTAGAACTTTTTTTTAAAAAAAAATTATTGATTTGTTTCGTTAGATTTTCCATGTATTGAGTTTTATCTAATCGTGCTAACTTTCTATTGGCGTTGTAGTAATTATTAATTTCTTTTTTAATAGAAGGAAAGATTTTTTTTACATCTTTTTGTGAGTCAGCTTTGTAGAAAAATCCATTGTATTTTAGGAGATAATTTGTTTTCTCAATAAAATTGTAATAGACTCCGTCTGTCTGAAAAACTTCTATTTTGTCTTTATGATATTTAATGAAGAGTGAAACATCATTTCCAACATATTTTTCTTCGTAAATACCTTTTACAATATTTGGAAATTCAATGCTTTCAGATCTTAGATTGACAAATTTTTTATTATTGATGTAAAAAAAATCAACTTTGTCCTTAACAATATTCATAGCTAAGTTATCTGTTTGTTCTTTATGCTTGAAAATTACCTCGTCTTTAAGGATATCGTATTTAAGATAAGAGTTGGAATAAATTTCTTTTTCAAAGCTTATATCGCCAATGGTGAATTCGTCCAGATAATATCTGTGTTTGTTTGCAATTGGACGAAGTGGCTCGCTGTGTAAAACTCCATTATTAATGTTTAAGTTGTCTTTTCCAACGGCATTGTCAAAATAATCATACAATGATGATTGGTCATTGGACTGACAATAGGAATAAGAGGTCGTGAGTAATGTGCTTAATATCAGTAGATAAAAAGCCTTTTTTTGATGATTTTTCAAAGGATTTTGTGGTTTTGATGATTTGTTTTTGATTGGAGCCAAATATATCAAAAAAAATATGTTAACCTTTTAGAATTTCTGTTAAATTGTGATAATTTATTTACTTTTTGTGATTTTGCAGAATATTATAACAATTTTTTTAAGACATACAACATAAATAAAAACCCTAATCAAGCTAATGAATAGGGTTTTTGGCATTAATGAATTGAGGGCAAATATTATCGTTTAAAGGAATTTATTCGTAAGAATCATCCGTACTATCTAGGATTTCATCAAATATCTTTTTTAATGATTTTAAATAAAGAGGAAACGAAAGTGCCAGCAATACATATTCTATTCTTAAAACAGTTATGTCGTCTAGTATTCGGTATAAGCATGGAATAATAATGACTAAAGAAACAGCTACCCCAATCCAAGGATTATTTATTATCTTTTTTATGGTTGGTAAAAGTTTCATTTCGGTTTTCTGATTTAATGTGATTCTCATCTACTTTTTTATTAGTTTCTTGATGTAAAAGTACTTTCGATTCTAAGCTCTTATCTTAAAAATGTCATGAAAGCCGTTTTTCTTGTCATGAAAAGTGCAGTATCTGCTTTCGAAGGAATAATAGGCAGTAAAAACGAAAAAATCCTCTTGAAATAAAGAGGATTTTGGCGAGGTATATTTATTTTAAAAGTTTTAATTATGATAAAACATTCATCTTTTTTATGAAATCTTTATAGGTGTCACTCAAGGTTATTTTGTGATTTCCTTTTAAAATAATCAAATTATCGGCAAGAATGATTTCTTCTATTTTTTCTGAATTTACAATTGTGCTGCGATGCGTTTTTATGAATTTGTTTTTATCTAATAAATCACTGATTTTGGTAAGCGAAATCAGGATTACAAATTTCTCCTTTTCGGTTATAATATTGCAGTAACGTTCTTCAACTTCTATATAGAGAATATCAGTTAAAGCAACTTTTTTCAAGGTGTTCTTTTTTTTGATAAACAAAAAGTCGTTGCTGATTACAGTATCTTGTTCTTCGCTCAAAAAAACATTCGTTTGCTCGTAAAACTTTTCAACAGCCATTTCTATAGCATATAGAATTTCCAGCTCGTTAAAAGGTTTCATTAAAAAACTAAAAGGTTTTGTGAGTTTCGCTCTTTCAAAAATCTGTCGGTCTTGAGAACTTGTTAAAAACACAAATGGCTTCGATGCATTTGGAATTATATTAATTGATTCTGCAAAAGTAATTCCGTCTGGTTTTCCATCTAGAAAAACATCAATCACAATAATGTCGACCGTTTTCTCGTAAAAAACCTGTAAAGCATCTGTGAAATTCCTTGCCACTCCCGCAATTGTATAATTATTTTCAAGCAGTACTTTTATTAAAGCATCACTTTGTTCTGGAGTATCTTCTATAATTAAAACATTAATATTATCCATACTATTTTGTTTTAGGTAATCTCATTATCATTTTAGTTCCTTTGTTGATTTCGCTTTCAATAAAAAATGTACCATCATTTTTTTTAATCATTTGTTTACATAATTGTAAACCTAATCCAGTTCCAATAATTTCGGAGTTCTCTTTTTTAGATAATAAGTCGGTATCTTGAAGTAATTCATCAATGCTATTTTGACTCATTCCAATTCCAGTGTCCTCAATTATAATCTCGCAAAATTCGGAATCTATTTCGTTAGTGTAAAATTTAATTTGATCATTTTGATTGCTAAACTTAATGGCATTGTCTAGTAAGTTTCTGAATACAATTTTTAATGAGTCAAGATCTACAAATAAGAAAATGCTTTTTGAAACCAAATTTTCAAATGTTATTGCTTTGTCAAAAAGTAAAGGTTTGTAGTTGTATTCGATTTGTTGAATTATAGAGTATAAATGAACAGATTCTTTATGAAAGTACAATTGTTTGGTTTGCAATAATGCCCAGTGTAATAAATTATCTAATAAACTATAAGTGCCATTTGCTATGCTGCTGTTCTGGATAATTAATTGATTTAACTCGTCGTAATTTTTAGTCTCTAATGTCGCAGATAATTTAGAATTACTGGTTTTTAATGCATTTACAGATGAACGCAAGTCGTGACTCACGATTGAAAATAGTTGATCCTTAGCTGCATTTAATTCATCAAGTTTGTTTTTTTGCTGTAAAATGATTTTACTGTTTTTTACTTTTTGGGCATAGAGATAAACTCCTCCGGTTATAATTAACAGAAGGCCAATTGCAGAGAAAAACAAACCATTACGCTGTGAGTTTTTTAGTTTGTTTTCTATCTCGAGTACTTTTATTTGTTTTTGTTTTTGAGCTACAGCAAACTTTTTTTCAAAATCAGCTATTGCCCAAATTTTACTCTGATTGTTTAGGGAATCTTTCCATCGTTCAGATTCTTTTCTGTATTCTAAAGCTTTTTTAAAATTGCCTTTGTTTTCTTCTACAGTTGCCATATTGAATGCAGCATTTTCCTTTTTGTCAAAGTCTTTTGTTTTTTTAGAAAGTAAATATGCTTTTTCAAAATACGGAATAGCCTCTTTGTCTTTGTATTGGGAATAATATAAATTAGCAATATTTTGATACAATAGTATGAGTGAGATTGTGTCGTTTTCTTTCTCTTTTATTTCTTTACTTTTTAGTAAATAATTTTCGCTTTTTGTGAACTCATTAAGATGCAAATAGCAAACTCCAATATTTTCATAAACCACACTTATTTTGTAATCTTGATTGTTGTTGTTGATTGAGTTTTTTTCGACTTCTGTAAAATAGCCAATTGCTTTTTTAAATTCTTTGAGTTCTAATGCGACTTCACCTAAAGTTTTATTTACTAACGGATAAAATGAGAATTTTTTTGAAATTAAACTCATTTCTGCTTTTGATTCCTTAAACAGTTTTAATTCTCTAAAGGAGCATCCTCTTAAAAAATGACAATAATCAGCGAGCTCTCGATTTTTTCCAGAACTGAGTTGTTTCATGGAATAGACTAAAGTAGAGTCCCATTTTTTGCTAGAAAAAAAATGTTGCGCTTTATAGAAGTTTAAATCTTCTTTAAAATGAATAGTGTGTTTTTTAATCGTTTCGTTAAACGAGGAGATATTGGTTTGTGCTTTGGCAAAGTATGAGATGAAAAATAAACACAGAACTGAAAGGGTAATAGTTTTAAGTTTGTGCATTTTACAATATTTTAGTTGATATTATTAAATATGGCGAGCAAATAAATTGCTGCGCCATATTGTTTTATTTATGGTTTTAACTGCCAACTCCTGTTTTTGTTCCTCGTGAAGTTTCAGGATCAATATCTTTTAAGTAGGAAACTACCTCTGTAATATTGGTTACAGTATCTGAGGTATAATCTAATTCAACGTACCAAACGTCGCAGCTTTCTGGTGTTTCTTCAGAGAAATCATAATCAAAATAAACTTGTAGAGCATCTTCAATTTCAGTTGGTTCTTCTACAGTTGGATTGTTTGGGTCTAGAGAATTGATGTATAATGTAGCTCTAATTTTTAAGGTTGGTACTCCATTTGGTTCATACAATTTTACTGAAACTAAAGGAGGAACCGGATAAGTAACATTTTTTGGATCTAAAAAAATAAAATCTTGAGAATTAATTCTGGTGTTTTGTATTACATTATAGGCCATAATTATGGTTTTAGGATTAATTATTTGTTATTGGTAGTTAAAGATATTTTTTTTCTTTTAATGAAGTGAGGAAAAAGAGGTGTTTTTTAGTTTGTTTTTGTTTTTTGCTCATTAAAATAGTTATGAGCATGACTTTTTTATTGAAAAGACAATAATGAAGTTTGATTGGTTTTGAGATAAAAAAAACGAAAAACCCCAATTCAACTAAATGAATCGGGGTTTTCTATGAATAAACCTTTAGTAAACTAAGATCTGATTACTCTTTTTTCTCCTCACGTGGAGGTCTTGGAACAAGCGCTTTTTTAGACACTTTTTCTTTTTTAGTTTTAGGGTCAACTCCTAAGTATTTCACTTGGAAAACATCTCCCATTTTAACTACGTCAGCAACGTTTTCAGTACGTTCCCAAGCTAGTTCAGATACGTGAAGCAATACTTCATTTCCTGGTGCAGCAGTATATTCTACTACAGCTCCAAAATCAAGCATTTTGATTACTTTAACTTCATAAGCTTCTCCCATTTGAGGTTTGAAAGTGATAGATTGGATTTTTGCCAATACCGCTTCAATTCCAGCAGGATCTGTACCTAAGATTTCGATAACACCTTGTTCGTCAACTTCGTTGATTACAATAGTTGTTCCAGTAGCTTTTTGTAATTCTTGAATTACTTTTCCACCAGGACCAATTAATGCTCCAATAAAGTTTCCAGGAATAGTTCTGGTGATGATTTTTGGTGCATAAGCTTTAACGTCAGCTCTTGGAGCAGCGATTGTCTCAGTTAATTTTCCTAAGATGTGTAAACGTCCATCACGAGCCTGAGCTAAAGCTTGCTCCATAATGTCATAACGTAAACCATCAATTTTGATGTCCATTTGACAAGCTGTAATACCGTCAGCAGTTCCAGTTACTTTAAAGTCCATATCTCCTAAGTGATCTTCATCACCTAAAATGTCTGACAATACAGCAAATTTCTCTCCGTCAGTAATTAATCCCATAGCAATACCAGAAACTGGTTTTACCATTTGAACTCCAGCATCCATCAAAGCCATTGTTCCAGCACAAACTGTTGCCATAGAAGAAGAACCGTTAGATTCTAAAACCTCAGAAACAACACGAATTGTGTAAGGACAATCAGCAGGAATCATATTTTTTAAAGCTCTTTGAGCTAAGTTACCGTGACCAACTTCTCTTCTTGAAGTTCCTCTTAATGGTTTTGCTTCACCAGTTGAGAAAGGAGGGAAGTTATAGTGTAAGTAGAATTTCTCTTCACCTTGCTCAGATGGAGAATCGATTTGGTTAGCTTCTCTAGAAGTTCCTAAAGTTACTGTAGCCAAAGCTTGAGTTTCTCCACGAGTAAATAAAGAAGAACCGTGAACTCTTGGTAAATAATCAGTTTCACACCAGATTGGTCTGATATCTGTAGTTTTTCTACCATCTAAACGAACACCTAATTCTAGAACTACATTACGAACAGCTTCTTTGTTAGTTTTGTAGAAATATTTAGAAACTAAATCACCGTCAGCAGCTAATTCTTCTTCAGTAAATAAAGCTTTAACTTCTTCTTTTACTTCAGCAAATGCAGCACCTCTTTCGTGTTTAGCTGATCCAACTTTTGCAATAGCATAGATTTTATCGTATGCTGCAGCTTTTACTTTTTTGTAAATTTCTTCGTTTTCTTTCTCACCTTCGTAAGTACGAATTTCTTTTTTACCAAAAGCAGCTTGTAAACGGTATTGAGCTTGAATTTGAACTTTGATAGCTTCGTGAGCAAATTTAATAGCTTCGATCATTTCAGCTTCTGAAATTTCTTTCATTTCACCTTCAACCATTGCAACAGAATCCATAGAAGCTCCAATCATCATGTCGATGTCAGATTTTTCTAATTCTTCTCTGCTTGGGTTGATTACTAATTTTCCGTCGATACGTGCAACACGTACTTCAGAAATTAAGTTATAAAATGGAATATCTGAAACAGCTAATGCTGCAGATGCAGCTAAACCAGCTAAAGCATCAGGCATAACAGTTTCGTCATGAGACATTAACTGAATCATAACTTGTGTTTCAGCATGGTAATCGTCTGGGAAAAGCGGACGCAATACACGGTCAACTAATCTCATTGTCAATACTTCGCTGTCGCTTGGACGTGCTTCTCTTTTAAAGAAACCTCCTGGGAAACGACCTGCTGCTGCAAATTTTTCGCGGTAATCTACCGTTAATGGTAAAAAATCAACGCCAGGGTTTGATGTGCGAGCTGAAACTGCTGTTGCAAGTATCATAGTGTCGCCCATTCTTACTACTACCGAACCGTCAGCTTGTTTTGCTAAACGACCCGTCTCGATTGTGATGCTTCTGCCATCACCTAAATCGATCTTTTCTACAAATAATTGTGGAATCATAATTTTTCCTTATTGGTTATACAATGGGTTTTAGTTGTGTTGTAGTTGTTGTTGTGTGTAGTTGTTGTTTCTAAAACCCAATGAAAAACCAAACTTTTTTTCTTATAAATGCTTGTAATTAAATACAATTCTGTAAAAAACAAAAAGAGGCACTCTCGCACCTCTTTTCTATATTGATTATTTTCTGATATTCAATACTTTGATAATCTCACGATATCTGTTGATCTCTTTCTTTTTCAAGTAGTCCAACAAAGCTCTTCTTTTACCTACTAATAGTACAAGAGAACGCTCAGTGTTGTAATCGTGACGATTTTTTTTCAAGTGTTCAGTTAAGTGTGAAATTCTGTAAGTGAACAATGCAATTTGACCTTCTGCGCTTCCAGTGTTTGTTGCACCACCGTGTTGTGCGAAAATCTCTTCTTTCTTTTCTTTAGTTAAATACATTCCAATATTATTTAATGATTTTTATGTATGTCAATACAACTTTTGTAAGACGGGTGCAAAAATACAACTTTTTTTTGAAAAATAAATAGTATTGAATCTTATTTTGTAATTATTGTTATTGGCAGCTTATAAAGTACTCTTACGGGAATGCCTCGATATACACCTGGATTCCATTTTTGAGCTTCGTTAATAAGCTTAATTGCGTTTTCATCTAATCCGTAACCAACACCTTTTATTATTTTGGGGTCGACTAAATTTCCTTCTTCATCTACAATAAAAGTCATATATATTTTTCCGGAAATTTTATTTCTTGCTAATGCAGGGATATGCATTGATTTTGCTACATAGCTATAAAAAGAATTGATTCCTTTTTTAGGAGCAGGCTGCTGTTGTTTTGTGGTGTAAAAATGTTCTACGTTTAAAGAATCGGTTGTTACTCCCGAAATCAGATTTCCATTTTCATATTTCTCGACAAAACTTAATTTTTTCTTGAAGTCTTTTCCTTTCCAAACAGCATTAGGCTGACCATTTTTCATTTTGCCCTCTTCTTCGTAGTTTTCGGTTTTATCTGCATAGTCTCCATTTCCGTCTATAACAATTCGTTCTTTTTGCGGATTCCAAAAGTTATTGATTTTACGTTCAACTTTTCCCTTTTTTCCTTCAGTGTATTCAATTTCAGATTTTAGATCTCCATTTTCATACCAATTAAATTCTCTTCCAGATTTTTTGGCATTGACATAGGATACTGTGGTTTTTTTATTTCCATTTTCGTAATAAGAAACAGATTGTCCTTCGTTTATCATAACATCTTTATCTGTAGTATTTGCAATGTATTTTATCGCACCAGATTTATAATGGTCTTTGTAGACGTAGGTTTTTTTCTCAGAATAATAATCTACAACAAGACGAGTGTATTTGTAGTTTTCAGGAGTACTTGGCGTCCATAAAGAGTCGAGATAAATTAACTTGTTCGCCGAAATAGAGTTTTGAGCAAACATATTTGCTGCAGTAAAAAGAAACAGTAAGAAATGTAGAAATCGTTTCATAAAAGTTTAAGGCAAATGTTTGATTTAAAATGTTTTTCTTAGAATAAAGCAGCGACTTCTTTATTTACAAATTCTAAAAATCTTTCGTCAGCCTCAGTGAATGGATCAATCACGTGACTGTCAATATCTATTTGTCCTATATTAATTCCATTTACAAACAGTGGAACAACGATTTCAGATTTTACTGTAAAACTACACGCAATATAATTATCCTGTGCTTTTACATCAGGCACAACAAAATTGGCATTACTTTCTGCTACTTGTCCGCAGATTCCTTTTCCAAAAGGAATTACAGTGTGGTCAGTTTCAGCCCCTACATATGGACCTAAATGCAGTGTTTTGTTTTCGTGGTTTGCAAAATAAAAACCTACCCAGTTATAGTATTCTACATTTTCATTTAATAATTGGCAGATTGCTAGTAGTTTTTCATCTCTAACAAGTTTGTTGTCAGATACTATAGCGCTTATTTTTGGTTGTAATTCTTGAAAAGTCATAATTTGAAAATTTTATACAAAAGTATTTAAAGCTGAACTCAAAAAAGATATAAATTTGAAAAAAAAATCTGTTGAAAAAATATTTAATTCAGTTCAAGCCTTTTTTAGTTTTTTTGAGCACTTTTTTCTCGGTTTATATTCTATTGACATTATTGTACAAAGTATATTTGAATGAGTTTAAAACTTATGAAGTTGACGGAATTACCAGTTTTGTTGGTAGAAATGTTGAACAAGTATTACGAGCGTTTAATTATGATGTTAATGTTCAGAGAAATTCTTCAGGCTCTTGGTTAGAAGTTTTTTTAAATAATCAAAATGTAGTTTGTATTATTGAAGGCTGTAATGCTGTGAGTATTATGATTCTTTTTGTTTCCTTTATAATTGCATTTTCCGGAAAATTCAAGACTACAATGCTTTATGCCTTGTTTGGAGTTGCATTAATTTACATTTTGAATGTTTTGCGAATTGCAGTATTGACGGTTTTGTTGTTTTATTTTTCTCAATACGCTCATTTTTTACACGGAGTTCTCTTTCCGTTGATTATCTATAGTTCTGTTTTTATCTTATGGTTTATTTGGGTCAACAAATTTTATAAGTATGCTAAATAGATTTAAAGAACATCGATCTAAAATATTATTTGCCATTGTTATAGTGCTGTGCTTTGTACTTATAAGAGCTTTTGAAACATCGTTGTTTTATGATCCCTTATTGCAATATTTCGAGTCTGATTTTAGTAATGCTCGATTACCTAATGTTGATGCTTTTAAGCTTTTTTGCCATCTTTTGTTTCGTTTTGCTTTAAATACAGTTTTGTCTCTAGTGCTTATTTATGTGTTGTTTAAAGATCTAGAAATTTTAAAATTTACGACCTATTTGTATTTGTTTTTTTTCTTGATTCTTTTCTCGATATTCTTTATAACTATCCAGTATTTTCAAGACAGCAGTTGGGTTTTATTTTATGTGCGAAGATTTATTATTCAGCCATTGTTAGTATTGTTATTCATTCCTGCATTTTACTATCAGCTTCAAGATTTTAAAAAATAACATTTTATTAAGTTTTTAATCCGAGACTTTTTGGATACTTTTGCAGTATGAATTTAAAAAAGTGCACAGTATTGTTTTTAGCGTTCTTGTTGTTGGTTTCCAACGCAGGCTTTGCTTTTGATGTGCATTATTGTGGAGGAGAGGTAGCTTCAGTATCTTTAAATACTACTGCTTCTGCAACGCCGCAAAAGAAATGTTGTGAAACGAAAGAAGAAAAATCATCTTGTTGTAAAGATAAAGTTGTTCATTTTGAGAAAAAATCTGACAACGCAACTTTCAAAGTCTTCTTTTTTCAACTTATAGCTCCAGCTGTAATTCAAGAGTATGACCCAGTCGTATTTTTGTCTATTCCAAATTTCAAAAGTAATCAGATAACTACTTATTATTCTGATGCGAATGCGCCCCCTTTATTTAAATTATACAGTCAATATATTTTTTATTCCTGATTTTAATATTTAGAATCAAGCTAATGTGGCTTGTTGTGTGCTGTTTTGTTGTTTCGTATTGAAACTAAAACAGAAATTTCTAAATAATATTAAAATCTTTTTTTATGCAAAAAAATATCACGCTTTTTGTGATGTTGTTGCTTTCGGTTTCTGCATTTGCGCAGGAAAATCTTGAGGAAGTAAAAATCACAAAAAAGCAAAAAGGACTTAAAAAGTCTTATACTCTTACCGCAAATACATCATTAATAACTAGTAAAGAACTTTTAAAAGCCGCCTGTTGTAATCTGGCTGAAAGCTTTGAAACTAACCCTTCAATTGATGTTAATTTCTCTGATGCTTTAACTGGAACTAAACAGATAAAAATGTTGGGCTTAACAAGTCCTTACTTGTTGATTACTGAGGAAAATGTTCCGTCAGTTCGAGGTGCTTCTCAAGCTTACGGATTGTCTTTTACTCCAGGAACATGGATTGAAAGTGTTCAAATTACAAAAGGAGCAGGAAGCGTTGTAAATGGTTTTGAAAGTATTTCAGGGCAAATAAATACAGAGCTTTTGAAACCTTTAAATGATGATCCTTTCTTTTTAAACTTTTACGGATCTACCGATGCGCGTTTTGAATTGAATACGCATTTTAATAAAAAAATATCTGATAAATGGGCAACAAGTTTATTTGTTCACGGAAATGCCCGTGTAGCTAAAAATGATATGAATAACGATGGATTTTTAGATAATCCGTTAGGAAAACAAATCAATGTTTTAAACCGTTATCAATATTTTAATCCAGAGAGCGGCTTTGTTAGTTTTATCAATTTTAGATACATGAATGATAAAAAACAAACCGGCGAATTGGATTTTGATAAAGATACAGATCGTGGCACAAAAAATCATTGGGGATCAGAAATCAACACAGAACGTTTTGATGTTTCTACAAAAGTTGGATATGTTTTTAAAGATATGCCTTATCAAAGTATTGGTTTTCAAAATGCCTTCAATACTCATAATCAAAACTCTTATTTTGGTTTAAATCAGTATAATATTAAGCAGAATAGTTTTTATTCTAATTTAATCTTCAATTCGATTATCAGTAATACGATGCATAAATTTGCAACTGGTTTGAACTTTACATACGATCAATATCAAGAATTTGTAAATGTAAATGATTACAGTCGTATCGATAATTCTGTTGGAGCCTTCTTTGAATATACTTATGATAATACAGACAATTTTAGTTTGGTTTTAGGAGGAAGGGTTGATAATCATAACCGACTTGGTTTTTTCGTAACGCCAAGATTGCATATGAGATATAATCCTTGGAAAAATGGAGTAGTTCGTTTTTCTGCTGGAAGAGGAAAACGTTCAGCTAATATTTTTGCCGAAAATCAACAGCTTTTTGCAAGTTCAAGAACATTTTCGATTTTAGACAACGGTGGGAAAATTTACGGTTTAAACCCTGAAATTGCTTGGAATTACGGTGTTAGTTTCTCGCAAAAATTCCGTCTTTTCAATAAAAATGCAGAAGCAGGATTTGATATCTATCGTACCGATTTTAAGAATCAGGCTGTTGTTGACTTAATGCAGAGCCCGCAAGAAGTTTTATTTTATGATTTAAAAGGAAGTTCATTTGCAAACAGTCTTCAGGTTGAATTTAATTATGAGTTGATTCATAATTTAAATCTAAGAACAGCATATAAATATTATGACATTCAAACAGATTATTTGAGAGGAACATTTCAGCGTCCGCTTCAAGCCAAACATCGTTTCTTAGGAAATCTTGAATACGAAACTAATTTAAACAATAATAAGCAATGGAAATTCGATTACACTTTCAATTGGTCAGGTAAGCAGCAATTACCTTATACAGCATCAAATCCAACTGCAGATCAATTTCCTAATTACTCGCCTTCTTATGCAGTGATGAATGTTCAGGTAACAAGAGTTTTTTCTCCTGTATTTGAAGTGTATGTAGGTGGAGAAAACATTGGTAATTACAAACAGGAAAAAGCCATTCTTGGTGCCAATGATCCTTTTGGACCAAATTTTGATGCTTCTATTGCATATGCGCCAATTTTTGGACAAATGTATTATGCAGGTTTACGTTTTAGAATAAAATAAATTTTAATATAAATAATAAATAAAAATGAGAAATATCGTATTAATTGCAATGATGGTTTTTTTAGGTTTTTCAGCGCAAGCGCAATCTAAAAAGAATAAAAATTTAAAATACAAAACGGAGGTAAACGGCAGTTGTGAACTTTGTAAAAAACGTATTGAAAAAGCGGCTTATAATGTTCCAGGTGTAAAAATGGCTACATGGGATATTGGTTCGCATGAGCTTGCAGTGATTTTAAACGAAGAGAAATCATCAACAGCAGATTTAAATGCAGCTATCGCGAAGGTTGGGCATGACACGAAAGAGGTTAAAGCAACTGATGCAGATTATGAGGCTTTACATTCTTGCTGCAAGTATGTAAGAGAATAGCAGAATCTTTTAAGAGCCCAAGTGAATCTTGGGCTTTTAATAGTTAATTTATCTTTAAAATATGGCATTTAATTGTGGTTAAAACAATTTATTGTTAATTTCACGAACTTATAAGTATAACCAAATTCTTTTTATGAATAATTTTGATTGGACGCAGTTAATAAACCCTGAATTTTATATAACGTTAAATATTGGTGGTTTTGAGATTGGGTTATTTATCGTTCTGTTTATAGTTTATGCTGAAACAGGACTTTTTGCAGGCTTTTTTCTGCCGGGAGATAGTTTACTTTTTTTAGCAGGTATTTACAGCCGTGATTTAATTCAAAATGTGGCATATATTCCAGGTGATTTCTTAAATGTGTTTTTGCTTGCATTGGGGGTTGCTGTAATGGGAGTTTTGGGTAATATGACAGGTTATTGGTTTGGTGCCAAAAGCGGTTACTATTTATTTAAAAAAGAAGATTCATTTTGGTTTAAAAAGAAATACTTATTACAGTCAAAAGATTTCTTTGAAAAATATGGAGGTAAAGCAATTATTTATGCTCGTTTCCTACCAATTTTTAGAACTTTCGCGCCAATTGTTGCGGGGATAGTTTCTATGGACAAAAAGAAATTTATGTTTTACAATATTTTAAGTTCTTTCTTGTGGTCGTTTATCTTGATTTTTGCAGGACATTATTTATACGGTGTCTTCTTGAAGCAAGGAATTGACTTAAAACACCATATTGAATACATTATCATTATTATTGTTATCATTTCTACTTTCCCAGTTTTGGTTAAACTTTTAAAGAAAAGACCAGCTGAGAAAATCTAAAGAAAATCTATAAACACATAAAAAAA